>CALMNY010000124.1 GCA_937872125.1 uncultured Candidatus Competibacteraceae bacterium
CGAGCCAGGCCGAGCCTCGCGCCTGGAAAGCCCGACACCATTTCAACACCCCTCCCCATCCCTGGCCAAGATCAGGGCGAGTGGCTTCAGGATGCAATAGCGTCAACACGAAAGGAGTCGGTAGTATCGCCTTGAGCGCCGCTTCGATGATAACCAGATCAGTTAACCCCTCGGCCACCAGAGCAATTCGCGGGCTAGACATTGGGGACCGCCCCCAGATGTCCCATCAGCCAGAGTCGTGACAATGGATAGTCCTTGTTGAGGGCCAGCAGCTTCTCGGAAAATTGGATGCGCGTAACCTGGGTATGGCCGTTGCTGTTGCGGTCCACCGCGAACAGACGAATTTCATCGTCGAGCAAATCGAGCCCATCGAGTACTGCCGGATTATGTGCGGTGAACAGCAGTTGCCGTTTCTGATCGGCATGCGCCAGCCAGGTCCCCAATTTGCCGGCTAAACGCGAGGCCAGGCGGGGATTTAATGCTTGATCGAGATTATCGATGGCCAACAGCTTCGGCGCACTGGGGGACAGGCACAGAATGGCGCAAAACAATACATACAGCGCCCCTTCGCTGGCGTCGTAAGCCGTCAGAGTGTTACGGCTTTTTTTCATAAAGCGGTCGGTGAACTTCAATACGTCCTGAGTTCGCGCCACGGATGGCGATAATAAAGAACCGCCGGTATTAGTGGTCTCAATATCCGCTACCCAATCGAGTAACTCAAAAACGCTGTCCAATAGATTTTCGTTTTTGTCGAGCACTGTTTTGCGAAAGTCCGCAAAGGCTTCCGCCAATCGTCCCCCGGACAGCCCTACCGGTTCACGCGATTGTGGATCACTGACCATGGCGCGCAATATTGGGGTATTAGGCGAGTAAATCGCGTAGCCTTGCAGTCGCCGCATCAGCTTGAAAGCAGGATTAGCCGAGTCCAGTTCAACTTGCTTGAGCGCCGCCAAGCCCGCCGTTGGCGTCAGATTTTTCTTGTTGCGAACGCCGTCCGAGACAATGTCGGTACTTCCATCCGTGAGATATTCAGTTTTGAATTCCCAGGCAGGGTTGGGATTTTCCAGGGGGTTCAGAAGCGAGATGCGGTAGGCTTCGCCTTGTTGCCCCGTGGCAGTCAACCCGATATGGGCGGGCGTTCGATCTGTTTCAAAGGAGGTTTTATAAAGGCGCGGCACGCCAGGCCGCACGCCCCGGCGCAGTAGCGATTCGTCATCCACCGTACCGTTGGCGGCTGCGCTCAAGACGCCAATCGCTTCCAGAATATTGCTTTTGCCAACCCCGTTGGCGCCGATAAAGCAATTCACCCTCGCAAGTTCGAGGGTCATGGACAGAATGGATTTAAAGCCTTCAATCTTGATTATTTGGATCATAACTGATTCTCTTGCCTGGCAAGAAATTCGAGGGCGGTTGACTCGTCGGATTCGATGGCGATTTCTACAGCGCGCCTGGCGGCGTTGAGGAGAGTTATTGCATTCCGCTTCTTGGCAAAAGCGCCGTCAATGGCTGTTTTGATCGACCTTTGAATTTCATCCGGGGCAATCCAGACAAGAAACTGGGCAATATCGTTCCTCCTGTAAATTTTCCTGTGATGGTGAGGGGTAGCAGCGTGGAGCCAGGGCGTCGACTCCATCCAACCCATTGATCTTGTTAAGTGATGCTGGTTTGGCTTACCCGCGCCGCCATTTCGATCACAGGAAAATTTACAGGAGGAACAAATCCACCAAGGCATCGCGGCGCAGGTCATCAAGAATCTGGTTAATAAACATGGTTATATAATTCAGTGGCTTGGTTATTCAATTCTGCTCTTGCGACGAACCAACCAACCGCCGCGTCCGTTTTTTCTCCCCAACCCGCCGCTTTTCCTCCATACGCCGTTCCTTGGCAGCCCGCGACGGCCGGGTCTTGAAGCGCGGCCTGGGCGGTTCTGCGGCTTGGCGGATCAGGGCGATCAGCCGGTCAATGGCGTCTTGCCGGTTGCGCTCCTGGCTGCGGAACCGCCGGGCGGTGATCAACAGTTCTCCGTCCTGGTTCACGCGGCTGCCAGCCAGCGCCCGCAACCGTGCCCGCACCGGCTCCGGCAGCGAAGGCGAACGCGCCACATCAAACCGCAGTTCCGCCGCCGTCGCCACCTTGTTCACATTCTGCCCGCCGGGACCGGACGCCAGTTTGAATTGAAACCGCAGCTCGTCCTCGTGGAGGCGGATCGTCGGCGTAATGTGGATCATGGTCCTGAACTCAACCGGCGATCTTGCCCAGCAATGCCTCCACCTCCGCCGCCCGCGCCTCGGCATCGGGCAACTCCTTGATAAAGCGCAGCTTGTCCCTGCCATCCAGCTTGTAAATCTTGTGCTGCTGCTGGATCAGCCCCACCAGTTTGGCCGGGTCCACCTTCGGCTCCGGCCCGAACACGATCCGCCCGCCCTTCGGCCCGGCTTCGATCTTTTTCACCCCAACGGGCATGGCGCGCAATTTCAACTCCGTCACCCGGAACAACGTCTTGACCGGCGCCGGCAACAACCCGAAGCGATCAATCATCTCCACCTGCAAATCCCACAGCTCTCCGGCATCGCGGGCGCTGGCAATGCGCTTGTACAGAATCAGCCGGCTGTGAACGTCGGGCAGATAGTCGTCGGGAATCAGCGCCGGGCTTTGCAGGTCAATTTCGGGACCGTGATCGAGCGGCCGGTCCAGTTCCGGGACTTTGCCGGCTTTGAGCGCCGCCACCGCCCGCTCCAGCAAATCCATATATAAGGTGAAACCGACCTCGTGAATCTGGCCGCTCTGCGCCTCGCCCAGCAACTCGCCCGCGCCGCGAATTTCCAGATCGTGACTGGCCAGCAGAAAGCCCGCGCCCAAATCCTCCAGCGATTCAATCGCCTCGATCCGCTTGATCGCATCCGCCGTCATGATTTTGCGCGGTGGAACGATCAGATAGGCATAGGCGCGATGGTGCGAGCGCCCGACCCGCCCGCGCAACTGATGCAACTGCGCCAGCCCCAGCTTGTCGGCGCGGTTGATCAAGATGGTGTTGGCGCTGGGCACATCAATGCCCGATTCGATGATGGTGGTGCAAATCAGCAGGTTGCAGCGCCGGTGATAGAAATCCAGCATCACCTGCTCCAGGTCCCGTTCGCGCATCCGGCCGTGCGCGACCGCGATCCGCGCGCCCGGCGCCAGTTCCGCTACCTGCGCCGCCATGCGCTCGATGGTCTCCACTTCGTTGTGCAGAAAATAAATCTGGCCGCCGCGCTTCAATTCCCGCTGGCAGGCTTCCCGAATGGTCGCCGGGTTCCACTCGCCGACAAAGGTCTTGACCGCCAGCCGGCCCGCCGGCGGCGTGGCAATGATTGAGAGATCGCGCAGCCCGGCCATCGCCAGGTTCAGAGTGCGGGGAATCGGGGTGGCGGTTAGCGTCAGCACGTCCACCTCGGTGCGCAGCGCCTTAAGCCGCTCCTTGTGCCGCACCCCGAAGCGGTGCTCCTCGTCCACCACCACCAGGCCCAACTGTTTGAACTTCACGCTGTCCTGCAGCAGCTTGTGGGTGCCGATGACGATGTCCACCCGCCCGTCGGCCAGCGCCTGGAGCGTCTCGGCCTGCTGTTTGGCTGAGCGGAACCGCGACAGCAATTCGATCCGCACCGGCCAGTCGGCGAAGCGGTCGAGAAAATTCTGATAGTGCTGCTGAGCCAGCAGCGTGGTCGGCGTCAACACCGCCACCTGCCGCTCGTCCTGCACTGCGACGAACGCCGCCCGCATCGCCACTTCGGTCTTGCCGAAACCGACATCGCCGCACACGACCCGGTCCATCGGCTGGCCAGAGCGTAAATCGGCGATTACCGCTTCAATAGTCGTCTGCTGGTCGGCGGTTTCCTCGAACGGGAACGCGGCGGCGAACGCCGCATAGTCCGCTTCGCCCAAGCCGAAGGCGTGACCGGGCCGGGCCGCGCGGCGGGCGTACAGGTCCAGCAGTTCCGCCGCCGCATCGCTGGCCTGTTCCGCAGCCTTGCGCTTGACCTTTTCCCACTGACCGCTGCCCAGCTTGTGCAGTGGCGCCGCGTCCGGTGCGGCGCCGGTATAGCGGCTGAGCAGGTGCAAGGACGCCACTGGCACATACAGCCGGTCGCTGCCGGCGTATTCCACCACCACGAACTCGCCGTCAATGCCAGCGACTTCCAACCGCTCCAGCCCGGCGTAGCGGCCAATCCCATGTTGCTCATGAACAATCGGCGCCCCCAGACTGAGGTCGGTCAGGTTGCGGATAATGGCGTCGGGGTCACGGCTGGGCGTGCGCCGGCGCACCTGCCGCGCCCGCTCACCGTACAACTGGGCTTCGGCGATGAGCGCCAGCGGCGGCTCGGTCAGCAGCAAACCCTGTTCCAGCGGCGCGACCGTCAACGCCAGCCGCACGTCCTCGCGCGCCAGAAACTCCGCCCAGTTCTCGCACACCACCGGCCGCAGGCCATAGCCGCGCAGCGCCTCCAGCAATACTTCGCGCCGCCCCGCTGATTCAGCGGCAATCAGCGCCCGCCCCGGAAAAGCCGCCAAAAACTGTTCCAGCGCGGCGGCAGGCCGGTCGGCGCGCGGTTGCAGCGGCAAAGCGGGCGGCGGCGCGGTCGGAAAATGGATCCCGCCATCTCCGGCGACGCTCAGTTCGATGCGTGGAGAGCGCGCCAGCGCCCGTTCCACCTGCGCCGCATCCAGAAACAGCAACGGCGGCGGCAACAATGGCCGTTCCGCGTCGTGCCGGCGCTGCTCGTAGCGATCCATGATTTGATCCTGAAACGCCGCCATCGCCGCGTCCACGCCTTCCAGCCGGATCGCCAGGGTGCTTTGCGGCAAATGATCAAACAGCGTCGCGGCCTGCTCGAAGAACAACGGCAGGTAGTACTCGATCCCGCCGGGGGCGTGACCGGCGCTGACTTCGCCATAGATCGGGCTGCGCTGGGGATCGCCCTCGAACTGACGACGCCACGCCTGGCGGAAGCGGGTGATGCTCTCCTTGTCCAGCGCAAACTCGCGCGCCGGCAACAGTTCGATGCGCTCGACTTTCGCCACCGACAACTGGGTGTCGGGGTCAAAGTCGCGGATGCTTTCCACTTCATCATCGAACAGTTCAATCCGGTACGGCCGTTCCGCGCCCATCGGGAACAGATCGAGCATCGAACCGCGCACCGCAAATTCGCCGCGATCAATCACCTGCGAGACGCAGGCATAACCCGCCGCCTCCAGCCGCTGCCGGAAAGTTCCCAGATCCAGCCGCTCGCCAACGGTCAACAGCAGCGCGTAACGGTCCAGATAGTCGCGCGGCGCCAGCCGTTGCATTAGCGTCGCCACCGGCGCCACCAGCACCCCGCGCCGCCGCTGCGGCAGCCGGTACAGCGCCGCCAACCGTTGCGACACGATGTCCTGATGGGGCGAGAACCCATCGTAGGGCAGCGTCTCCCAGTCGGGAAACGTCAGAATCTCCAGGTCCGAACCACCGAACACCCGCAGTTCCGTTTCCAGCCGCAACACGGTCTGGCTGTCCGGCGCGATCACCAATACCAGACCGCGATAACGAGTCGCGGCGGCGGCGATCAGCAGAGCAGGACTGGCACCGTGCAAACAACCCCAGCGCACGGGTTGCCGGGCGTCGGATGGCAGGACGGGTTGCGGGAGCGTGGGCGAAACCGGCGAGGCGACAGGCGCGGACATGGACAACGGTAAATCCAGGTTGCGGAACAGGAGGATTATTGTCCCACAGCGGTGGCCGGGATTGAACGGAATGGCGTCCAGCATCCCTCCAGGCCGAAATCGAGCAACAAAAAAACCCGGCCAGGCCGGGCTTTTGGAAATTCTGGGGGGGATTTAGTCGATCGTGCGAATGTTGGTCGCCTGCTTGCCCTTGGGACCAGTCGCTACATCGAAGGAAACCTTCTGGTTTTCCCTGAGCGTCTTGAATCCCCGCGCCTGAATCGCGGAAAAATGCGCAAACAGATCATCGCCGCCATCGTCGGGCGAGATAAAACCAAAACCCTTCGATTCGTTAAACCATTTTACGGTACCAGTGGACATGCTCGATTCCTGAAAACTGAAGAACTATTGAACAATTGGGTGGTTACCCAAACAAGCCGCACGAAAATCAAGGCAGGGGAACATGACGAACGGAATTGCGGACTGGAAGGAGTTGCAATGAACGAACAAATTCACGTGCTTGAAAACATGCACTGTCACTATAGGTGAAGAACCGGGATGAAGCAAGTTGATTCTTCTTGGCAGCAGCCATCCCGCCCATCCGGGCGCTCAGGCGACGGCGAAAGCCAGCGAAACCGCGTTGGGACCCAGGTAGAGGCCACCGGTGGCGCTCATGACCGAAACCATGATTTCAATGCCCCACTGCCGGACATGGCGCTCAAAATCAATAAAAGCCCGCTGGCGCCGGAGCCATTGCGGGTCACCGGCATAGCTGAGCACCACCAGCGGGCTGCGCAAACCCTGATCAATCTCCAGGTTGGCCTGCTCGAACAAACCCGCCAGCGCCCGCTCGAACCCACGCGCCTTGAGCACCAGCTCGGTCTCGCCGTCCACGAATCGGGCGACCGGTTTGAGACCAAGCAGCGCGCCCATGCGATAATTCAGAAATCCGATGCTGCGCTCGCCCTTATCGCTGGCCTGGCGGTAAACATGGGCCAGATCGTCGAGCAGGATGTAGCAGCGGATGTAGCGCCGGAATGCTTCCGCCAGCCGGCGCAACTCCCCAAAGGGTAAATCCGGGTTTTGCAGCAGTCGGACCACCTCATGTGTCAGCACCGCCTGCCCGGCGAAGACCGTCCGGCTGTCGAGTACATTCAGATGAAACGGGGTGTTCAAACCAGCCTGTTGGCGTCGCTCGCGGTAGCCGCGCACAATGGAGAACGACGCTTCGGTGGCATTTTGGAATAACTCGCTACGGGTCTGGGAAATCGTAATCAGGATCGCCCGATCATGGACGGTGACCAGGCGATTCAGAAACAGATCAACGATGGCGCCTACCGTGGCGGGTTCGCTCATCGCCGCCAGGTTCTGCGGTTGAGCGGTGGCGTAGCGGTGATAAAAAGCCAGAGTGAGATTCGCATCGCGGTTATCAATCAGGATCTGATTGCCGACGATCAGTTTGTTGGGCAGGAGATACAGACGGTGCTGCTGAATGTAGGCGGTGGATAGATCACAGGCCGAATCAATGACGACCGCCGTTTTCATGGTGGCCGCGCTCAACCAGCCGTCACCGGAGGGCCACTGTAGATAGCGTCGAACCGACAGCCATAGCCAAACCGCCCATTCTGCCGCCTGGCATCAAGACGCACGATGATTGCAGTCACTTCCATCGTAGTATCGCCCAGTTCCTCGATGCTGAGACGCAGATACAGGGTGGTTCCCACCGGCAATTCATCCTCAGCCCACAGTAAAATGCCGCCTGCGCTGATATTGCCCAGCCAGCCATCGTGCACCGCTTCATCATTGGCGACCCGGTATTGAACCGCTGCGCTGATTTCGGTTCGAGCGAACCGCCGCTTTTCTATACCATCGGGCATGGCCACGCTCCAGACAGGCAAACCTGCAATCCACTGAGAAGGGGCGCGACACTCTGCTATCGCACCCCGGTAAGGTACGTTAAACTATCACGAAGTTGTCCTATTCACCAGTCGGTCTCCCTACCCGAAAGGACGCCTTCATCTGCCCTAAGCCTCGTGCGCGAGGAGGACTTGCTCCATGTTCAATCAGGAGCCGCTCAACCAGGTCGAAACCTATCAATCCTTCACGCCGGGCCAGACCATCCTGCAGGAGGGCGAACCGGGCGACCGGCTGTATATCGTGGCTGAGGGCCAGGTGGACATCATTGCAGACGGTCAGCTTCTGGAAACAGTGCCGCCTGGCGGCATCCTGGGTGAACTGGCGCTGATTGACGACAAGCCGCGCAGCGCCAGCGCGGTCGCCCGCACCGATTGCGTGCTTGCCCCGATTACCCGACAGCATTTTCTAACCCTGATTCAGCGCACGCCGCTGTTCGCACTGCAAGTCATGCGGGTCATGGCCGAGCGCCTGCGCCGCGCCACCCATACCCGTTCCCGCACCTAACGCCGCGCTGGGCCGCCGTCGCGCCAGTGATGGAACACCCTGCCCCGCCGTGGAAATGTTCATGATCGAAGCTGCCTTCGCCGCTGTCCCCGCTGTTTCGGGTGCGCCTGACGCCACCCTGTTCAGCGACTACCCGGTTACCGCGTCCCGTTACGACGAGATGTGCGCCGCGCCCGGCGTATTGCGCCCCCACTGGCGGGACTTGGCGCGATTTCTGGAGGAGACCGGCAGCGAGGAACTGGAGCGCCGCCATGCCGAAGTTCAGCGCCTGTTACAGGCGGATGGCGTCACCTACAACAGTTTTGGCGACTCGCGCGGCGCGCCGCGTCGCTGGCGAGTGGATGCGGTTCCCCTGTTGATGACCGGCGAGGACTGGAGCGCGCTGGCTGCTGGGCTGGAGCAACGTTCGCGCCTGCTGAACGCGCTGCTGGCTGATCTCTATGACCAGCGCCTGACTCTGCGCCAGGGCTGGCTGCCGCCGGAACTGGTCTATGCGGATCCCGGCTTCCTCCACCCCTGCCATCAGGCCCTGCCGGAGGGCAATCGCTGGCTGATCTTCCATGGGGTTGATCTGGCTCGCGGTCCGGACGGCGCGTTCCGGGTCTATGGCGACCGTGCCCAGTCGCCCGCCGGCGCGGGCTACGCCCTGGAAAACCGGATCATTCTGGCGCGGGCGCTGCCGATGCTCTACCGCGATGCGCCCTTGCGCCGACTGGCCAGTTTTCTCGAAACCGAGCGCACGACTCTGGCCAAACTGGCGCGCCACCCTTCGGAAAACCCGCATGTGGTGTTGTTGACCCCCGGACCCAACAGTCCGGTCTATTTCGAGCACGCCTATCTGGCCAATTACTTGTCGCTCAGTCTGGTGGAAGGCGAGGATCTGGCGGTGCGGGACGGCCGGGTCTGGCTGAAAACGCTGGGCGGCTTGCGCCCGGTAGACGTCATTCTGCGGCAAGTAGCCGACGCCTGGTGCGACCCGCTGGAACTGCGCGGTGATTCGCTGCTGGGCGTTCCTGGCCTGTTGCAGGCGGCGCGCGGCGGCCACGTCACCCTCGCCAACGCCCTGGGCAGCGGCCTGCTCGAAAATCCCGGCCTGGCCGCGTTTCTGCCGTTGTTGTGCCGGCAACTGCTGGGCGAGGACCTCAAACTGCCGTCGCTGGCAACCTGGTGGTGCGGCGACCCTGACGACCGTGGCTATGTTCTGGCGAATCTGGAACGGCTGGTGGTGCATTCCATCCTGCCCAACCAGCCCCACTGGGATGGTTCCCGGCTCGACGCCGCGACCCGCGCGCACCTGGTGGATTGCATCCAGGCCGCTCCACATCTCTACGTCGGCCAGGAAACGCTGCCGCTGTCCACCGCCCCGGTGCTGGAAGACGGTCAACTGACGCCGCGGCCGGTGATGCTGCGCGGTTTCACGGTCGCCGACGGCGATGGCTACCGGGTGATGCCGGGCGGTCTGGCGCGAGTGTCTTCGGGGCTGGATACGCTGCAAGCGGCGGTGCAGCAGGGCGGCATCAGCAAGGATTGGTGGGTGCTGGCGCCGACGCCGCAGAAACACGTCACCCTGCTGCGGCAGAGCTACGGTCCGATCTTTGTCACCCGCGACGGCAGCGACCTGCCCAGCCGGGTCGCCGACAATCTGTACTGGCTGGGGCGCTACAGCGAGCGGCTGGACGGCATCGCCCGCCTGCTGCGGGAAGCGTTCGGACGGCTGCTGGAGTGGGAACAGGACAATACCGATGAGCGTTATCTGGACGATCTGCTCGACGCTCTGGACATCCCGGCGCCGCCGGTGGCGGAATCGCCGCGCGCCCGTTTCTTCGCCCTGCGCCAGGCCCTGCTGGGCCTGATGGTGGACACGGATCATGCCGGCGGTCTGCGGACGATTCTGGACGGGATGCTGCGCACCGGGCGCGCCGTGCGCAACCATCTGGGCGATGATAGCTGGCGCCTGCTGAACCGTATGCAGCAGCAGATTCAGGAACTGCCGGAGGGCCTGGGCGCCCGGCAGGCGCGCGAGTTGCTGGAAGAGCATCTGATGCTGATCGCCGGGTTCTGCGGCCTGAATAATGAAACCCTGCCCCATCATCAGGGCTGGCTGTTCCTCGACATCGGTCGCCACCTGGAGCGGGTGTTGCGCACGCTGGACCTGTTTCATCTGGCCTTCATCACCGCCCATAATCCCGGCGTGCCGCTGTGGGAAGTGGTGCTCACCATCACCGACAACCTGACTGCCTACCGGCGCCGCTATCGTTCCGCACTACACCCGACCGCCATCATTGACTTGCTGCTGTTCGACGAGGATAACCCGCGCGCTGTTGGTTACCAGTTGCGGCGCTTGCACCGTCACATTGGCCGATTGCATCAGACCAGCGTTTCCCCCTACCGCAGCGCCGAAGAACGGCTGATTCTGGAGGCCACCGCCACCCTGCAACTGGCCAACATCGAGGCGCTGGCTGATTTATCCTCGGACAGCGTCCATGCCAACGCTGAACTGTCCCGCCTGCTGGAGGCCTTGCAACGCCCATTGCTGGAACTCTCCGACGCGCTGACGCACAGCCATTTCAGCCACGCCGAAGTTCCCCGGCAACTGATCGCCATGAAACCGTGAAGAAGTATTTCATCACCCACCGCACTGTCTATTGCTACAGCAGCGACGTGGCGCTGTGCCACAACGAGGCGCGGCTGCTGCCGCGCGAGACCTCCTGGCAACTGTGCCATCCCAGCCGGCTGACGATTCGCCCGCGCCCGGCGCTTTCTGTCGAGCGGCGGGATTTTTTTGGCAACCGGGTGTTGTATTTCGCCATTCAGGATATTCACCAGGAATTGGAGGTGACGGTCGCTACCGGGGTGCGGGTGCTGGATGCGCGGCCGTTCACCGCCTCCAGCCCGTCGCCGCCCTGGGAACAGGCGCTCGCGGCGTTGCGGGAAGACCCGGACCCGGAGATCATCGAAGCTCGGCAGTTCGCGCTGGACTCGCCGTTTGTGGTCGCTACCCCCGCTTTCCGGGAATACGCCGCCCCCAGTTTCCCACTGGGACGGCCGTTGTTGGAGGCCATGGCGGACCTGAACCGGCGCATCCATCAGGAATTCACCTACGACCCGCATTTCACCACGGTCGCCACCCCGCTCAACCAGGTGCTCACCGAACAGCGCGGCGTCTGTCAGGACTTCGCCCACCTGGCGATGGCTTGTCTGCGCGCCTGGGGGCTGGCGGCGCGCTACGTCAGCGGCTATCTGGAAACGCTGCCGCCGCCCGGTCAGCCGCGACTGATCGGGGCGGACGCTTCCCACGCCTGGCTGGCGGTCTATGTGCCAGGCGTCGGCTGGGCGGAGTTTGATCCAACCAACGACTGTATGCCTGGAGAGCAACATATCACGCTGGCCTGGGGCCGGGAGTACGGCGATGTCGCCCCACTCAAGGGTGTAATGACCGGCGGCGGGTCGCACTCGCTGGAGGTGTCGGTGGATGTAGCGCCGCAGCCGGCGGAAGAAACTGAGAGCGGTTCTGCCTGAACCAGGCCGCATGGTGCTGAACGGCGGCGCCGACGGGGTGGTGTTCCTGACGTGGATACGGATATCAATAAAATGCTTACAACACAATGATTATAAAGCAATTTAATGAGTCTATATCCACGTCTGAAGCACTACCCCTTCTCGCACCAATGAAGTGCATCACGGCCATGAATGCGCCGGGATGGCGCAGAGATTTTCAGCCGTTCCGGGAACGTTGCCGTTTCCAGTTGACGGATGCGGCGGATCGTCGTTGAATTCATCGGATGAAATCACATCTCTCCCAAGTGCTTACAGGTCTGGTTTTCGCCGTTTCCAGCCTGGCTAGTCAGTCCGCCGAAGTCCAGGTGGCCGTCGCCGCCAACTTCACCGCGCCGATGCAAAAGATCGCCGCCGAATTCGAGAAGGACACTGGCCACAAGGTCCTGCTCTCCTCCGGCGCTACAGGCAAGTTCTACGCGCAGATTAAAAATGGTGCGCCGTTCGAGGTCTTCCTCGCCGCCGATGACGAAACCCCGGCCAAGCTGGAAACTGAAGGCGACGCCGTGCCCGGCAGTCGCTTCACCTACGCGATAGGCAAGCTGATGCTGTGGTCGGCCCAGCCCGGTTATGTGGATGATCAGGGCGCGGTGTTGAAAAAAGGCCAGTTTCAACATCTGGCCATCGCCAACCCCAAAACCGCTCCCTACGGCGCGGCGGCCATGGAAGTCCTGACCCACCTGAACCTGCTCGATGCCGTCCAGCCCAAGCTGGTGACCGGCGAAAACATCGGTCAGGCGCATCAGTTCGTGGCGACCGGGAATGCGGAACTGGGCTTCGTCGCTCTTTCCCAAGTGATGGAAAACGGCAAGCTCACCGGTGGCTCCGGCTGGCTGGTTCCGCTCGAACTGTACGAGCCGATCCGGCAGGATGCCGTGATTCTCGCCTGGGGCAAGGAGCAGCCCGCTGCCAAGACGTTGATGGAATACCTCAAAGGCGAGAAGGCGCGGGCGATTATCCAGTCTTACGGTTACGACCTCTGAGGAAACCGGCCGGTGTTGACCGACGTTGATCTGGCCGCCGTCTGGCTGACCCTCAAGCTGGCCAGCACGACCAC
>CALMNY010000125.1 GCA_937872125.1 uncultured Candidatus Competibacteraceae bacterium
CGATGACGATAGCGGCGTCGGCCAGACAGTAAATGTATTTATTACGGGCCATGGCGTTACCCACTTCGAAGCCCGCTTCCGGGTTGAAGGGCGAGATCAGCGCCAGATTGCCGTTCAACAGGCTTGGGCGAAACCGGGCCGAGGTGGCGGCGCGCAGCAGACTGTCGGCGAGAATGCCGACTGCCGTTCCCTCCCGCCCCAGCGCCCCCAGCATCGCCGTCTCGTCCACGCCCCGCGCGCCGCCGGAAATCACCGACAACCCCTGTACCGCCGCCTCAGCGCCCAGGCGGGTCGTGAACGCTAAATCCGCCGGGCTGGCGTGACGCGAACCAACGACCGCGATCCCGCCCCCATCCAGCAACCGACGATTGCCGCACCCGAACAGCACCGGCGGAGAATCGGCCTGCAAATGTTTTTTCAGGCGGCTGGGATAATCGGCATCGGCCCGAATCAGAATCCAGAGTCCGGCGCGTTGCCACTTTTCCACGGCCAGCCCCAAGGCACCGGCGCGGTTCAGCAACGCATGAATGCGCTCCAGCGTCACCGTGCGATCCGTCCATCCCGCCAGCAGCCGGGCCGGATCATCGCGCAACAGCATTTCCGGGGCGATCCCCTGTTCCTTCAGCCAACGGGCGAAACGTCCCCATTCCATCGGCGACAGGGGGCGCGGCTCGTCCGGGGCGGGTTTGGAAAAATAGGCGGTCAATAACAAGACCGCCTGGGTTTGCGCGTGCAGGTCCATGTCAATCCCCGCTACCAGCGGTGGTCGCCAGGGCAGTCGGCCACACCGGTCCGCTCCCCGCCTGCCGCAGCAGGGCCGCCACGACCGTCAGGGTCCAGGTCGAATCCACCATGTCATCCACCAGCAATACCGGCCCCTCTGGAACCGGCGCGACCACCGCGAACGCGCCATCCAGGTTATGGCATTGGTGATAACGGTTCTGCTGGAGTTTTTGTGGCTGGTTGTCGCGCTGCTTGGCGACGGCAGGTACGAACGGCAACCGCAGCCGGGCGGCCAGGCGGCGGGCGAAATCCGGCACCAGAGTGGGATGGTTGCGGGACGGCACGCAAGTCACCCAGGTCGGTGCGGGTTGAGGACGCCAGCGTTGCTGAATCATCTCGGCCATGGCGTCCACCAGTTCATCGCGGAAATGGCCGGCCCGCTTGTCCTCAGCCACGTACTGCCCCCAGCCAGCATCGCCCCAGCGTGATAGCACCCGTCCGGTTTCGGCGCGCAGATTCGCTGCCAGGTTGCCACGAAAGGGATAAACCGTGAACGCGCCGCTGGCCACCTGTTTTTTGCATTCCAGCGGGGCTTCGGAACGCCGGAGATAGCGCGCCGCCTCCAGCGCCAGCGTCCGCGAGAAAGCCTCACCGACTACCGGATGGCCCAGACACCGGGCGCACCGGCCACACGGCTGCGGATTCTCGTCGTCCAGCGCTCTGGCGAGAACCCGCATCAGGCAATCCTGACTGTCCACATACGCCTGAACCTCTCGCCACTCCTGCTGGCGTTGCCGGGTCAGGCGCTGGATGCGTTCGTGATCCAGGCGATAGGCCACCGGCGTTCGCCGCCAGCGCGAGCCGTCCTTGAGCACCGGCGCCGGGTTTTCAACGCTCAGAAATTTCAACACGTGCTCGATCTGCTTGCTGCGTCGGAGGTTGACCACTGATTCCAGTTCGCTGACCGTCAGGCCATCGGACTGTTCCAGCGCCCGGAGAATCGCGTTGACCTGAGTTTCGTCGGGAAAGGCGCTGTCGCGGAAAAAGGCGTGAATCTCCTCATCTTCCCGGCCGGCCAGCAATATCCCGACGGCGTAGGCGATGGCGCGACCGGCCCGGCCCACCTGCTGATAGTAGGCCACGATGGAACCGGGCGCCTGATAGTGCACGACGAAGCCCAAATCCGGCTTGTCGTAACCCATGCCCAGCGCCGTGGTCGCCACCAGGGCCTTGATCTGATTGGTCAGCAGCAGGGTTTCCAAATGCTGCCGGTAGGCGTTGGCGTCGGCAAAACCATCCGCCACGCTGTCGCTGTAATAAGCGCGGGCCGGGATGCCGTTTCGGCTCAGCCAGTCAGCCACCTGTTCGGCATCGCGGCGAGTCAGGGTATACACGATGCCGGTTCCGGGCAGTTCCGGCAGATGCTCCGCCAACCAGGCCAGTCGCGCCGCCTGATCGGGCAGGCGCAGGGTTTGCAGGGCCAGGGTTTCGCGCATCAGCGAACCGCGCTGGACCTGGATGTCGCCCAACTGCTGGCCAATATCCCGCAACACCCGGTTGTTGGCGGTCGCTGTGGTTCCCAGCACGGGCATGTTCGGCGGCATCCGCCGCAACACGTTGACCAGACGGCGATAATCGGGACGGAAGTCATGACCCCAGTCGGAGATGCAGTGCGCCTCGTCCACCACCAGCAGGCCAAGACGCTGGGCGATGGGCATCAGCACCTTCCCGACGAATTCATCGTTGGCCAGACGCTCGGGCGAAACCAGCACCGCATCAGCCTCATCGTTCAGAATGGCGTTGATCAGCGGCGGCCAGTCGTTGCGGTTGGCGGAATTGATGGTCAGCGCCCGAATGCCCAGCCGCTCGGCGGCTTCGATCTGGTTGCGCATCAGGGCCAGCAGCGGCGAGACGATCAGCGTCGGCCCGAAACCCCGGTCGCGCAGCAGCCGGGTCGCGATGAAATAGACCATGCTCTTGCCCCAACCGGTGCGCTGCACGACCAGCCGCTTTTCCCGCCGATTGACCAGGGCGTCAATCGCTTCCCACTGGCCGGGGTGGAAATCGGCCGTTGGGTAAGCCAGCGCCTGGCGCAATAACTGGCGGGCCTCTTGGCACTGAGTCTGCGAATCGGTCACGTCCATCACTCCCGGAACGATGGGGTTCA
>CALMNY010000126.1 GCA_937872125.1 uncultured Candidatus Competibacteraceae bacterium
TCAATGGTCAGGATGCCCAGCAGCGCGCCTTTTTCATCCACCACCGGCAACCGCCGCACCCCCTTGGCGCTCATCCGGTCCAGGGTCCGCCAGAAATTGTCTTCTTCCCGTGCAATCAACAGCTTGCTGCTCATGACATCGCTAACGGTCAGTGCTTCAGGAGAAAGATTCTGGGCCAATACCTCGACCACCAGATCGCGGTCAGTCACGATCCCAACCGGATATTCCGCGCCATCACGGCGCTCCACCACCACGATGGTGCCAACATGATGGTGGCGCATCAGCCGCGCAATCTCGCGGATCTCGGTGGTTCTTTCAGTCGTAATGACTTGGCGGTTGCAGTACTGGCCCACGGACATGGTTATTCTCCTTAAAGTGCGCAAAAGCGGGAAAAAATCGTTATTCGTAATGGATTGTTCGTCATTCCGGCCACGCCCGCAAGGGATGTTTTGGCCGCTTTGATCGTGTCCGAATGCGGTCGGTCAGCACAGCGGGACATGCCGGCGCCGCACACGGAACGGGTCACAGCGCGAACGCGGCTTCGATGGCTGTCAGGTCACGAGACGCGGGCCGCAGCGGCGCAGTGGGGGGCGAAGGCTGGCGCTGATAAAAAATCCCGGTGCTCAAACCATCGTCGGCGAACAGGCGCCGGGCGGCTTCGACGGGGTCGGCGGTCGGCTCCACCCCGGCAGCGTGGACCTGCTGCTTCCAGGCTTTCTCCTCCGGCCGATAGGTCACGCAGGGGCTGAGCACTTGCACCAGCGCGAAACCGGGATGGCGGATGGCTTCGATCAGTAGATGGACAATGCCATTTGGATCTCCGGAAAAGCCCCGGGCGATAAAACTCGCTCCGGCGGCCAGCGCCACCGCCAATGGCTGCAAGGGGTTGAAACCAGGGCCACCCGGCGCGATCTTGCTATGCCAGTCCGGCGCGGTGGTCGGCGACGGCTGGCCCTTGGTCATGCCGTACACCGCGTTGTCCATCACGATGCAGGTCAAATCCACGTCGCGGCGGCAGGCGTGCAAAAAGTGATTGCCGCCGATGGACAGCGCGTCGCCATCGCCGCTGGCCACGATCACCGTCAGTTCGGGCCGGGCCAGTTTCAAGCCGGTCGCCAGCGGCAGCGCCCGGCCGTGAATGCCGTGAAACCCGTAGCACTCGGTATAGGCCGGCAGCCGCGAGGAACAGCCGATGCCGGAGACGACCGCCACTTGCTCCGGCGGCAAGTTCAGTTGCGCCAGGGCGCGGAACAGCGCCGCCTGGACCCCGAAATGGCCACAGCCGGGGCACCAGATCGGCTTGACGTCGGATTTGTAGTCCTTGGCCGCATGACTGAAATGCAGAATTTCGGGCTTGCTCATACTGTTCATTTCCACTGCGAGAGTTGCGCGAGCACCGCCGCCGGACGGATCGGCAGCGGCCCAGGCTGGTTGAGAATACGAATATCCGTCGGCAGCAGGTAATGCGCCCGCAAATAACCCAGAAATTGCTGGGAATGGCTCTGCTCGACCACCAGCACCCGCTGGACTCCCACCAACAGGGTCGCCAGCCGTGCGGGTTGCGCCGGCGCCAGCAACCGCACGGCGATGGCCTTGACTGCCAGACCCTGCGCCTGCGCCCGCGCCGCCGCTTCGCGCACCGGGCCGGCGGCTGAACCCCAGGTCAGCACCGCAATCTCGCCCTCCCCTTCGACTTCGGCCCAGGCCGCCCCGTAATCGTGGCGCAGCAGCTTGTCGCGGCGCTTGTCCAACTGGGCCTGATGGTCGGCGGCGCCGCTGGACGGCGTGCCGTGCGGGTTATGTTCCAGACCGTCGGCGGTGTATTGCTGGCCGGGCCTACCGGGAATCGCCATCGGTGATACGCCGCTCGCGGTCAGGGCGTAGCGGTCGTAGCGTTCGCTGCTGACCGGGGCGGTCACCCGCGCCGGCGCGGCTGAATCCGCAGGCGGCGGTTCACAGACCGCCTGGCTTTGGCCCAAAAACTGATCGGACAGCACAATGGCCGGGCATTGCAGGGTTTCGGCCAGTTGCACCGCCCACTGGGTGGTGAACAGGCAGTCGCTGACCGACGTTGGCGCCAGCACCAGATGCGGTGCGTCGCCGTGCAGGCCATACAGGGCGATATTCAAATCGGACTGCTCGGACTTGGTGGGGATACCGGTGGACGGGCCGCCGCGCATCACGTTGACCACCACGACCGGAATTTCTGCCGCGACCGCCAATCCCAGCGTCTCGGTCATCAGCGCCAGTCCCGGCCCAGAAGTCGCAGTCAGCGCCGGCACGCCGCCGTAGGACGCGCCCAGCGCCATGTTCAGCGCAGCGATTTCATCCTCGGCCTGGATCAACTGGCCGCCCACCTGTTGCAACCGGGGCGTCAGCCATTCAGCGAGATCGGTAGCGGGGGTAATGGGATAGATCGCCGCAAACCGGATTCCGCCGCGCAGCGCGCCGAGCGCGGCCGCTTCGTTGCCGGTCAGCAGCCAGCGCGCGCCGGCATCCAGAACCGGCGGTAGCGGGCGCCGAAAACCATTGCAGCCAGCGGCGGCGTCATAACCCACGGCCAGCGCCTGACCCAGATGCGCAGCACTCCCGCCTTTGCGGGCCAGCGCGCGGACGACCACAGTTTCCAGCGGCTCCAGCGGCAAGGCCAGCCATCGCGCCAGCACGCCGAGAGCGACGATGTTAGCGCGGCCTTCCGGCACGCCCTTCGCCAGTTGCGCCAGCGGCAGCGGTAGCAAGGGTGCGCCGCTGGCGCGTAAAGCCGCCGGCGGTTCCCCGGCGGCGGGGTCAGCAATGATCAGGCTGTTGGCATCCAGCGGAACTTCGCCCACGAACCGTTCGGCGTTCTCCCAGTCCAGCGCCAGCAGGAGATCGAAGCGGTCGCCGTGCGCCGAGATGGGCGCGGTCGCCAGCCGCACCATCGCCAGCGCCTCGCCACCGCGAATCTGCGGCCCGACCGAACGGGTCATCAAACCCTGCCAGCCCGCCCGGCCCGCCGCTTCCAGCAGCAGGCCGCCGGCGGTGATCGCACCCGCGCCGCCGCTGCCCATGATGGCGATGGCGATAGGGTCCGTGGATGAAAAAGGGGCACTCATGAACCAACTCCTGGTTGCAATGCACTTTTTTAGTGCAAAATCAAGATGTTTCAGCGATTGATTCCAAACATAATCAAATTTCGGGCCAAAACGGCGGCGAGAGTCTGCATAAAACCGTTTCCCAAAAAAAGCCCCGCTTTGGCGGGGCTTTGGAACAGCGGTTAACTCACCGTTAGGCGATGGTCACGCTGGTATCAAGATAGACATCCTGAATGGCGTTGAGGATGGCGACGCCGTCCTTCATCGGGCGCTGGAAGGCTTTACGCCCGGAAATCAGGCCCATGCCACCAGCGCGCTTGTTCACCACCGCCGTCATAACGGCGGCTTCGAGGTCGCCGGCGCCCTTGGATTCGCCACCGGAGTTGATCAGGCCGGCGCGGCCCATGTAGCAGTTCGCTACCTGATAGCGGGTCAGGTCAATCGGGTGATCGCTGGCGAGATCAGTATAAATGCGCTTGTCGAACTTGCCGTAGCTGGAGCCGCCCATGTTCAGAGCCTGGTAGCCGCCATTGGTCTCCGGCAGCTTCTGCTTGATGATGTCGGCCTGGATGGTCACGCCCAGGTGGTTGGCCTGGCCGGTCAGGTCGGCGGCGACGTGGTAGTCCTGCTCCTTCTTGAAGGCGCTGTTGCGCAGATAGCACCACAACACGGTGGCCATGCCAAACTCGTGGGCCATGGCGAAAGCCTTGCTGACTTCGATGATCTGGCGACCGCTCTCCGCCGAGCCGAAGTAGATGGTGGCGCCCACCGAGGCGCAGCCCATGTCGGCGCACTGCTTGATTGTGCCGTACATGATCTGGTCACCCTTGTTCGGGAAGGTCAGCAGTTCATTGTGGTTGATCTTGACCATGAACGGAATCTTGTGGGCGTACTTGCGGGACATCATGCCCAGCACGCCGTAGGTCGAGGCCACCGCGTTGCAACCGCCTTCGATAGCGAGCTGGATGATGCTCTCCGGGTCGAAGTAGACCGGGTTCGGGGCGAAGCTGGCGCCGCCGGAGTGTTCGATGCCCTGATCCACCGGCAGAATGCTGAGGTAACCGGTGCTGGCCAGCCGTCCGGAGTTGAACATGCGCTGGAGGTTGCCCAACACCCGGTTGTTGCGGTCGGAGGACGCAAAAATGCGATCCACGAAATCCGGCCCGGGGACGTGGAGGAGTTTCTTGTCGATCTTCGGATTATTAAAGCCCAGCAAAAAGTCAGCTTTGGCGCCCAACATTTCAGCGATTTTACTCATGAGGGGAAAACCTCCTTGGGGTTTGTGGTATGGATTTCGCGAACAGCCAATTACAGTGGGGTATTTTGAACCAGCGCCCGCCTGGGTTCAATCCGGCCATCGCAATCAATCGGGGGAGCCATCCCCTGCCGGCGGGGGCGATCACGAAACAAGGGCCTGCCGAATTCTCGACAGGCCCTTGTTTTTCAACATAATAACCAGGATTTGGCGGCGCGCGCCGCCGTGATTACAGCGCCAGCGACTTGCCCTTGGAACCCAGGTCCTCGAACGCCTCGTTCAGCCGGGCCACCATGTTCTGCTCCGCCAGCCGCAGATACTTGCGTGGATCGTAGAACTTCTTGTACGGCTTGTCGGTTTCCGGGTCCACCTGATACAGGAACGCCTTGGGATTCTCGGTGACGAACTTGCCGATGGCTTCCGAATAGGCGAACTGCAGGTCGGTATCAATATTCATCTTGAATACCCCGTAGCTCACCGCCTCGGTGATCTTGTCCTTCTCCGAGCCGGAACCCCCATGGAACACCAGATTCAGCGGCTTGGCGCTGGTCTTGTGGCTCTTCTCGATCAGCGCCTGGGAATTCTTCAGGATTTCCGGGCGCAACTGGACGTTGCCGGGCTTGTAGACGCCATGCACGTTGCCGAACGACGCGGCAACCGAGAAATGGCCGATGGGCGACAACCGCTCGTAGGCTTGCAGCACGTCTTCCGGCTGGGTGTAGAGATGCGAATTGTCGGCGCTTTCTTCCAGCTCGCTGCCGATGCCGTCCTCCTCGCCGCCGGTGACGCCGAGTTCGATCTCCAGACTCATGTTCAGCGGAGCCATGCGTTTGAGGACGCGGGCGCACTCGTTCAGGTTGAATTCCATGCTCTCTTCCGAGAGATCGAGCATGTGCGAGCTGAACAGCGGTTTGCCGTGCTGCTTGAAATACGCCTCGCCATGATCCAGCAGGGCGTCCACCCAGGGAATCAGACTCTTGTTGGCGTGGTCGGTGTGCAGCACCACGCATACCCCGTAATGCTCGGCCAGCAGGTGGGTGTGCAACGCCGCCGACACCGCGCCCAGCACCTTGGCCTTGGAGCCGTCCTTCATCCCCTGACCGGCATAAAACTGCGCGCCGCCATTGGAAAGCTGGATGATGACGTCGGCCTGATTCTTCGCGGCGGCTTCCAGCACCGCGTTGATCGTGCTGCTGCTGGAGACGTTGACTGCCGGCAGGGCGTAACCGCCCGCCTTCGCGGCGGCCACAAGGGTCAGATAGTCCTTGCCAGTAACAACGCCGGGTTTGAGTTGCGCCATGAGCAAATCCTCTGGGTGGTAGGTGGAATTAATTTTGGAGCTGGCGAGGGGACTCGAACCCCTGACCTGATGCTTACAAGGCAACTGCTCTACCGGCTGAGCTACGCCAGCTTGTGCCGGGTGGAGATTATAAAGATTTAAGGGGGCATTGCGCAAAAACTTCATATCGGCGATTGACAACCCGGTTTTCAGCCATGCAAAATACGCGACTCCAACTTTGGAGGGGTTCCCGAGCGGTCAAAGGGGGCAGACTGTAAATCTGTTGGCTCAGCCTTCGAAGGTTCGAATCCTTCCCCCTCCACCACCTTGAAGCCGGCGTCCAGTGGGTTCGGCGCGATGGTCGGGAAGCGCGCCTGGCAAGGTCAATCTCCCGCTTGGAAATAGAAAGGCGGGTGTAGTTCAATGGTAGAACCTCAGCCTTCCAAGCTGATGGTGTGGGTTCGATTCCCATCACCCGCTCCACAAACATAATATTCGTAACAGAACGCTTAGGCCCATATAGCTCAGTCGGTAGAGCGCATCCTTGGTAAGGATGAGGTCACCAGTTCAAATCTGGTTATGGGCTCCACTCGATT
>CALMNY010000127.1 GCA_937872125.1 uncultured Candidatus Competibacteraceae bacterium
TAGGTTCAACACGAAAAACTGAGTTCGGCTGCTTGTACAGCTTAGGTATAATAATGCGACGAGAAATCCCCGTTGTCAACTCTTTTTTCGACAACACTTATACAGGCCGGCGGCGCTGGCCGGGCCGGGCGGACCACCCTGGCGTTATTGGGCGACGGCGGCTTGGGGTGACCTGCCGCCGATTGCAGCGTGGCTGATCGCGGTTGAACCGCTGCAGATGGTGGTCGAGCAGGTGAATCTGTACAGGCGGGTCAGCCGCATTGACCCGGGCCGGCTTTACTGCCTGCTGGGCGAAGTCGAGAGGCCCGACGCCCCCAGCAATTGGCCCGGCGGATCGTAGATCGCCACGCCGCCGCCGAACACGTTGACGCCGCCGATGCGCTGGCCCACCAGTGGATCGGGTTTGCCAAACTGCCCGACCTCCCCGTGGTAGGCCACGCCGGGATCAACGGGATTGCTGAATTGCAGGCCGAACACGCTGCCGCCGTTCTGCATGGCGCTGAACAGATTGGCGGTGGACAGCGCGCCATCCCGCGCCACCACGGTAGCCCACCTGTTCAAGGCCAATCACCCCGATCCGGTAGCGTGCGGGATCTATTCAATAAATCTTTATAAGATGATGCTTTACGAATTAAATAAGAATGATTATCATTTATAAAGATTCGTTTGCCCTCATTTTCGGAGTCGTTCATTCATGTCCTTGCCCTCCATCTCCCGGTTCCTGCCGTCCGTGTGCGGCCTGTTGTTCAGCCTGATCACTGCGCCGGCGCTGGCCGGCGGCGAAGTCAACCTCTATTCGGCGCGCAAGGAAGACCTGATCAAGCCGTTGCTGGACGACTTCTCGAAGCAAACCGGCATCGCGGTCAATCTGGTGACCGGCAAGGAGGAAGCCCTGTTGCAGCGCTTGCAGAGCGAGGGGGCCAACACTCCGGCCGATCTGCTGCTGACCTCGGACGCGGGCCGGCTGGCTGCCGCCCAACAGGCGGGCGTGCTGCAAGCGGTGAAATCCGACGCGCTGACCGCCCGTGTTCCGGCCCGTTACCGCGATCCCGAAGGGTACTGGTACGGGCTATCGGTGCGCGCCCGGCCGATCCTGTACGCCCGGGACCGGGTTCAATCCGCCGAGCTGTCCACCTACGAAAACCTGGCCGATCCCAGGTGGAAGGGCAAGATTTGCATGCGCTCCTCCGACAGCGTGTACAACCAGTCGCTGGTGGCGGGGATGATCGCCCACCACGGCGAAGCCAAAACCGAAGCCTGGGCCAAGGGGCTGGTCGCCAACTTCGCCCGGCCGCCCAAGGGCGGCGACCGCGACCAGATCAAGGCCGTCGCCGCTGGCGAATGCGATGTGACCCTGGCCAATACCTACTATCTGGGCGGTATGGTCAACTCCAGCGATGACGCGGAGAAACAGGCCGCCGCCAAGGTCGCGGTGTTCTGGCCCGATGCCCAGACCACCGGCGTTCACGTCAACGTCAGCGGCGCCGGCGTTACGGCCCATGCCCGCCACCGCGATCATGCCGTCAAGCTGCTGGACTTTCTGACCAGCGACGCGGCGCAGCGCTGGTATGCCGAGACGAACAATGAATATCCGGTCAACCCGGCTATTCCGCCCAGCGCCACGCTCAAAGCCTGGGGCGAGTTCAAGGCCGATACCCTTAATGTTGCCAAACTGGGCGAACTGAACCCCGCCGCGGTTCGGCTGATGGATCGGGCGGGGTGGAAATAGAACGCCCTTACTCCCCAATGACCCCCCACCCTGACCCTCTCCCGCACCGGGAGAGTGAACCTTTGAATGGGATGAGGGGAGTTTGGGCGCGAACCGACCGCTGGTCCCTGCTGGTGGTCGGAGTCGCCTTGTTGCTGGCGCTGCCGGTGCTGACGGTGTTCGTCACCGCGCTGCAACCGGCGGGCGCGGTCTGGCGGCATCTGGCCGACACCGTGCTGACGGATTACGTCGGGAATTCCGTGCTGCTGATGCTCGGCGTCGGCGCGGGCGCGCTGCTGATCGGCGTGCCCGCCGCCTGGCTGACCAGCCTGCACGAGTTTCCGGGCCGGCGCTGGTTGGAATGGGCGCTGCTGCTGCCGATGGCGATTCCCGCCTACATCATCGCCTACACCTACACCGGCCTGCTCGATTTCGCCGGTCCGGTCCAGACCCTGCTGCGCGCAGGGTTCCACTGGACCCGGCAGGACTACGGGTTTCCCGAAATCCGCTCGCTGCCGGGGGCAGTGGTCATGCTGGCGCTGGTGCTCTATCCCTACGTCTATCTGCTGGCGCGGGCGGCGTTTCTCGACCAATCCGTCGCCGTGCTGGAAGTCAGCCGGACGCTGGGGGCCGGGCCTTGGCGGCGTTTTTATGCGGTTTCGCTGCCGATGGCCCGCCCGGCGCTGATCGCCGGGGTGTCGCTGGTGCAAATGGAAGCGCTGGCCGATTACGGGACGGTGCAGTATTTTGGGGTAGGGACCTTCACTACCGGCATCTTCCGGGTCTGGTACGGCATGAACGACAGCACCGCCGCCGCGCAACTGGCCGCCCTGTTGTTGCTGTTCGTATTCGCCTTGCTGGTGTTCGAGCGGTGGTCGCGGCGGCGTGCGCGGTTTCATCATGCCGGCAACCGGCAGTATCGTCCCGCGCGCCTCTCGTTCGCAGGCCGATGGGGATGGCTGGCAACCGTAGCCTGTCTGGTCCCGTTGCTGTTCGGCTTCCTGATTCCGGCGGGACAGTTGACGGTGTGGGCATGGCGAACCGCCCCACACGTGGTGGACGGGCGTTTCCTGGCGTTGCTGGCGAACAGTTTGTTGCTGGCGCTGGGCGCGGCCCTGCTGATCCTGTTGCTAGCGCTGCTGCTGGGTTACGGTCAGCGGCTGCGGCCCCGGCCACTGGTGCGATGGGCGGTGCGCAGCGCCGGCCTGGGTTACGCGGCGCCCGGTACCGTGGTGGCTATCGGTGTGATGCTGCCGTTCGCCGCGCTGGATCGCAGTGTGGATGCCTGGGCGCGACAGTGGTTCGGTGTGTCCACCGGCTTGCTGCTCAGCGGTACCTTGGCCGCCCTGCTGTTCGCCTACTGCGCGCGGTTTCTGCCGGTGGCGCTGCACAGCGTCGAGGCGGGATTGAGCCGCATCCGGCCGAGCATGGACGATGCCGCCCGCGCCCTGGGTTCGACGCCGAGAGGGGTACTGTGGCGGGTCCATGTCCCGATGCTGCGCGGCAGCCTGCTGACCGCGGTGTTGCTGGTATTCGTGGACGTGCTCAAGGAACTCCCGGCGACCCTGATTCTGCGCCCTTTCAACTTCAACACGCTGGCGGTGCGCGCCTACGAACTGGCGTCCGACGAACGGCTGGCGGATTCGGCGCCCTTTGCCCTGGCCATCGTGCTGGCCGGCATCGGGCCGGTGATCCTGCTCAGCCGCGCCATCGGCCGCGCGAGACCGGGTTATGACGCCGTTCCTTGACTTGACCGACCTCGAGATTGCCTACCCGCCCCGGCGGGTGATTCAGGACGTGTCACTGCGGCTGGAGTGCGCCGGCATCGGCTGCCTGCTCGGCCCCAGCGGTTGCGGCAAGACCACGCTGTTGCGCGCCATCGCCGGCTTCGAGCCACTCCAGCGGGGTTCGATCCGCCTCGAAGGCGTCGAACTCAGCCGGCCCGGTTGGACCCTGCCGCCGGAGCGGCGGCGAATCGGCCTGATGTTTCAGGATCTGGCGCTGTTTCCGCACCTGACCCTGGCCGATAACGTCGCCTTCGGTCTGCGTGGCTGGAAGCCGGCCGAACGGCGGGCGCGGGTCCATGAGTTGTTGCGGCTGGTCGGGCTGGACGATGAGGCCCAGCGTTATCCACACCAGATTTCCGGCGGCCAGCAACAGCGGGTAGCGCTGGCCCGGGCGCTGGCCCCCCGGCCGAGGCTGTTGTTGCTGGATGAGCCGTTTTCCAGTCTGGACGTGACGCTGCGTGAAGATCTGGCGCGCGAGATTCGCGCCATCCTGCTGCGGGAAGGCATCGGCGGGCTGCTGGTCAGTCACGATCAGTTCGAGGCGTTCGCGTTCGCCGACGAGATCGGCGTGCTGCGCGAAGGTCGGCTGTTGCAGTGGGACACGGCCTATAACCTCTATCACCAGCCGGCGAATCGCTTCGTCGCCGACTTCATCGGCCAGGGCGTGTTGTTGCCTGGCCGGATCGAGGAGGGGGGCCGGGTGAGCACGGAACTGGGCGAGATTGACGGGTTGTCGCCAGTGAATTGTGCGCCGGGCGATGCGGTGGAGATTCTGGTGCGGCCGGATGACGTAATCCACGACGACGCCAGCCCGCTGAGCGCGGAAGTGGTCGAGCGGGCGTTCCGGGGCGCCGAATTTCTCTACACCCTCAAGCTACCCAGCGGCGCGCGATTGTTGTGCCTGGCGCCCAGCCATCACAACCATGCGCTGGGGCAACGCATCGGCATCCGGCTGGACATTGACCATCGGGTGATGTTTCGGCAGGAGAACGGCTGAGCGATTGGCAGTCCCGCAAACTCAATGAGTTACCGGCTAAAGCTGGGCGGTGACTACCGCCATCGCCGCACTGACCTCGCCGCACCACAGCAGGATCAGCCACAAGGTGGGCAGTACGAAGGCGGCGGG
>CALMNY010000128.1 GCA_937872125.1 uncultured Candidatus Competibacteraceae bacterium
CCAATGACGCCCATGCGTTGGCCGCAGCGGCGGAACTGGGCGGCATCGCGCTCGGCATCGGGCCAGAGCCGCCGGCGGAAGCCGCCTGGCGCCTGTCCGATCCCGCCGCCCTGACCGAACTGCTGGCCGCGCTGGCCGAGGCCCTGGCCACTGCCCCCGAAGAAGGAGACCGCCATGACCGTTAAGCAAAAACACTGGAGCGGCATAGAGGATCCCCGCTGGTACCAGGACGCCATCATCTACCAACTGCACGTCAAGGCGTTCGGCGACAGCAGCCAGGATGGCATCGGCGATTTCCGGGGCCTGATCCAGCGGCTGGACTATCTCCAGGAACTGGGGGTGGATACCCTGTGGCTCATGCCCTTTTATCCTTCGCCGCTGCGGGATGATGGCTACGACATTTCCGACTACCAGAACGTCCATCCCGATTACGGCACGCTGGCCGACTGCCGGGCCTTCATTCGCGAGGCCCACGCCCGGGGGCTGAAGGTGATCACCGAGCTGGTGATCAACCATACCTCCGACCAGCATCCCTGGTTCCAGGCCGCGCGCCGCGCCCCGCCCGGTTCGCCGGAACGGAATTTCTACGTCTGGAACGACGACGACCGGAAATTTCCGGAAACCCGCATCATTTTCACCGACACCGAGACCTCCAACTGGGCCTGGGACCCGGTAGCGCAGCAGTACTACTGGCACCGCTTCTTCTCCCACCAGCCGGATTTGAACCACAACAATCCGGCAGTGGTGAAAGCGGTGATCAAGGTCATGCGGTTCTGGCTGGATCTGGGGGTGGACGGACTGCGGCTGGACGCGATTCCCTACCTGTGCGTGCGTGAGGGCACCCACAACGAGAATCTGCCCGAAACCCATACCGTGATCCGGCAAATGCGGGCGGTGGTGGACCGCCATTACCACGGTCGCCTGTTTCTGGCCGAAGCCAATCAGTGGCCGGAAGACGTGCGCGACTATTTCGGCGACGGTGATGAATGCCACATGGCTTACCACTTCCCGCTGATGCCGCGCATGTTCATGGCCATCGCCCAGGAAGACCGTCATCCCATCGTTGATATCCTCGAGCAGACGCCGGATATTCCCGAAAACTGCCAGTGGGCGATCTTTCTGCGCAACCACGACGAGCTGACGCTGGAAATGGTCACCAACCGGGAGCGGGACTACATGTACCGCACCTACGCCGCCGATCCCCGGATGCGCGTGAACGTCGGCATCCGCCGCCGGCTGGCGCCACTGCTGGACAACGATTCCAGCAAGATCAAGCTGATGCAGAGCCTGTTGTTCTCCATGCCCGGCACCCCGATCATCTACTACGGCGACGAGATCGGCATGGGGGACAACATCTATCTGGGCGACCGCAACGGCGTGCGCACGCCGATGCAATGGAGTCCCGACCGCAACGCCGGTTTCTCCAAGACCGATCCACAGCGCCTGTACCTGCCGCCGATCATGGACCCGATCTATGGCTATCAGGCGGTCAACGTCGAGGCGCAGCAGCGCGAGCCGGCCTCGCTGTTGAACTGGATGAAGCGAATGATCGCGGTGCGCCGGTCCTGTCAGGCGTTCGGGCGTGGCCGGCTGGAGATGCTGAAACCCGGCAACCGCAAGATTCTGGCCTACGTCCGCACCTATGGCGACGAAATCGTGCTGTGCGTGGCCAACCTGTCGCGCTCCGCCCAGCCGGTGGAACTCGACCTCAAACCGTACAAGGGCCTGGTGCCGGTGGAAATGCTCGGTCAGACGGCGTTTCCGCCGATCAGCGAGTTGCCGTATTTGCTGACGTTGTCCCGCCACGGGTTTTACTGGTTCCGGCTGACCCGGACCGCGCCGCCCGCCTGGCATGAGGACACACTGCCGGGCCTGGAATTGCGAGTGCTGGTCCTGTTCCAGGGCTGGAAAAGCTTTTTTGTTGACCAAGTCGAGCCGGGGCGACGGGCGATGGCGGCGGCCCTGCACGAACGGCTGGTCCGGCAGGTCTTGCCGGAATTTCTGCCGACCCAGCGCTGGTTCGCCGGCAAGGGCGGGCGCATCGAAAAGGTCGAATTCGAGCAGTACGATCTCTGGCCCGACCGCAGCGAGTGGTTGCTGGCGCGCATCCGGGTCTGGCTGGCTGGACGACCGGAGCCGCAGGACTATGGGCTGCCGCTGGCGCTGGCGTGGGGGGACGACAGCGACGAAAAACTGCGGCCACTGTGGCCCTACGCCCTGGCCAAGGTGCGGGTCAAGGCCCGGATGGGGCTGCTGTACGGTGCATTCGCGGACGAGCGGTTCTGTCAATACCTGGTTGGCAGGATCGCGCGCAACGCCCGGCTACCGCTGGGTCAGGGCTGGCTGCACTTCTCCGCCACGCGGCTGTTCGCCGAACTGGCCGGCGACGCTCCCGAATCGTTGCCGGCCAAGCGGCTGGCGCTGGACAGCAGCAATACCACCATTACCTTCGGCGACCGGCTGTTGATGAAAGCCTATCGCCGCTTGCAACCCGGCATTAACCCCGAACTGGAAATGGGCCGGTTCCTGACCGAAATCGCTTTCCCCAATATCGCGCCGCTGGCCGGCGCGCTCGAATACGAAGGCGAGGGCGGCGAGCGCACGACGCTGGTCCTGCTGCAAGGCTTTGTCGCCAATCAGGGCGACGCCTGGAGCTACACGCTGGATTATCTCAACCGCTTCCTGGACGATTGCCGGCAAGGGACGGCAACGGTTCGCGCCGGCGGCGACCAGGCGCACGCGCCCTATCTGCTGTTCGCCGCTACCCTGGGTCGGCGCACCGGCGAATTGCACCGGGCGCTGGCGCAAACGACCGGTGATCCGGCGTTCGATCCCGAACCGATCACGGCGGACGATGTGGCGCAATGGTTGAACCGCATCCGCACGGAGATGGAAATGACGTTCGCGCGACTGGAACAGGCCCTCAGCCCGCTTCCGGAACCAACGCGGGCGCTGGCCGAACAGGTGCTGGAACTCCGCGGCGCGGCTTCCGCACAGGTGGCGCAAGTCGAAACGCTGACCCCGCACGCTATGAAGACCCGTTACCACGGCGATTACCACCTTGGTCAGGTGCTGGTCGCCAGGGACGACGTGATCATCATTGATTTCGAAGGTGAGCCGTCGCGGTCGCTGGCCGAGCGACGCGCCAAACATTCGCCGTTGCGGGACGTGGTCGGCATGTTGCGCTCGTTCGACTACGCCGCTCATGCCGCTCTGCGCCAGGCGACCGCCGATGGAACCGGCGACCGGGCGGTGTTTCTGCCACACATCAATGATTGGCAGCGGCAAGTCCGGGCGGCATTTCTGGACGGTTACGGCGCGGCGGCCGGCGACAGTGTGGGCTATCCTGCCGACCCCGACCAGGCCAGAGCGCTGCTGGATCTGTTCACTCTGGAAAAGGCCTGCTATGAACTCCGCTACGAGCTGGATAACCGCCCCGACTGGGTCGAAATCCCGCTCGGCGGACTGCGGGAACTGTTGTCGCTACCCGC
>CALMNY010000129.1 GCA_937872125.1 uncultured Candidatus Competibacteraceae bacterium
TGCGCATCTGCACCTCGCCGCAAATCCGCAGCGGCGATTGCAGGAACATGTCCAGGGTGTGATTGACCACGCCCTCGGTGGAGTTCTCCACCGGCACCACCCCGTAATCAGCGGAGCCGGCCTCCACTTCGCGGAACACCTCGTCAATCGCCCGCAGCGGGATGCTGTGGATGGACTGGCCGAAGTGCTTGAGGGCGGCGGCCTGGGTGAACGTGCCTTCCGGGCCGAGAAAGGCGATTCGCAGCGGTTCCTCCAGCGCCAGGCAGGCCGACATGATCTCGCGGAACAGCCGGGCCATTTCCTCGTTGCTGAGCGGCCCCCGGTTGGCTTCGATCACCCGCCGCAACACCTGGGCCTCGCGTTCGGGACGGTAGAAATTGCCGGTGGCGCCAGCGGCCTGCTTGATTGCGCCGACCTGCTGCGCGCAGCGCGCCCGCTCGGCGATCAGCGTCTGAATGTGCCGGTCGAGGCTATCAATTTGTTCCCGCAGCGCCTGCAGACGGTCCGCTTCGTTCATGCGTCCTCCCCGCCCTCTTCGCCGGTGTCCAACGCGGCGTCGTCATCCGCCGGCGACTCGCCGTTGCCATCCGCCTCACCCATGCTTTCGATTTTCTCGATCCCGGTCAGCTTCTCGCCGCCTTGCAATCGGATCAGCGTAACGCCCTGGGTGTTGCGGCTCACCAGCGAAATTTCCTCGACCCGGGTCCGTACCAGGGTGCCGCCATCGGTGATCAGCATGATCTCGTGGTCGCTTTCCACCTGCACCGCGCCGACCAGTCGCCCGTTGCGCTCGGAGGTCTGGATGGCGATGACGCCCTGGCCGCCGCGGCCCTTGCGGGGATAGTCATCCACCGGAGTGCGCTTGCCGTAGCCGTTTTCGGTCACGGTCAGCACCGCGCCCTCGGCCACCACGATCAGGGCGATAACCTTCTGCCCCTCGTCCAGGCGGACGCCGCGCACGCCCCGGGCGGAACGGCCCATGTTCCGCACCTCGGTTTCGGCAAAGCGCACCGCTTTGCCGGCATCGGTGAACAGCATGATGTCGCGCTGACCGTGAGTCAGCTCCACGTTCACCAGTTGATCACCCTCATCCAGGTCAATGGCGATGATGCCGCTGGGGCGTGGGCGGGAATATTCGGACAGTGGGGTTTTCTTGACCGTGCCATTGGCGGTGGCGAAGAACACATAATGATCAGCGTCAAACTCGCGCACCGACAGCACCGCGTTGATACGCTCGCCCTCCGCCAGCGGCAACAGATTGACGATGGGCTTGCCGCGCGCCGTCCGGCCGGCCTGCGGCAATTCGTAGACCTTCTTCCAGTACACCTGGCCCCGGTTAGAGAAGCAGAGCAGGGTATCGTGGGTGCTGGCGATGAACAGCTTGTCCACGAAATCCTCTTCCTTGACGGTGGTCGCTGCCCGCCCCCGCCCGCCGCGCTTCTGCGCCCGGTACAGCGACAGGGGCTGTGACTTGACGTAGCCGGCGTGCGACAGCGTCACTACCATCGCTTCTTCGGTAATCAGGTCTTCCAGATTGAGGTTCTGCTCTTCGGGCAGAATCGTGGTGCGGCGAGCATCGCCGTACTGATTGCGCAACTCGGTCAATTCAGCGCGGATCACCGCCGTCAGCCGCTCCGGCACCATGAGGATTTCCAGATAATCCTGGATGCGGCGCAACAGGTCCTGATACTCGTCCAGCAATTTCTGCTGTTCCAGGCCGGTCAGCCGGTGCAGCCGCAGATCCAGGATCGCCTGCGCCTGCGCGGGCGACAGCCGGTAGCCGGCCGCATTCAGACCAAATTCTGCGGGTAAATCCTCTGGCCGCGAAGCGTCCGCCTCGGCGCGCGCCAGCAGGTCGGTGACCAGTCCCGGCATCCACACCCGTTCCAGCAGGGCGGCCCGGGCGGCGGCTGGATCGGCGGCGGCCCGAATCAGGGCGATCAGCGGATCGAGATTGGCCAGCGCCACCATCAGTCCCTCGACGATGTGGGCGCGTTCGCGGGCCTTGCGCAGATCGAACACGGTGCGCCGCACCACCACTTCGCGGCGATGGGCCAGAAAGGCCTCCAGCACCTGCTTGAGGTTGAGCAGGCGCGGCTGACCTTCCACCAGCGCCACCATGTTGACGCCGAACCCACCTTGCAGCGGCGTGTGCAGGAACAGATTGTTCAGCACTACGTCGGCGCTTTCGCCGCGCCGCAGTTCGATGTAGATGCGCATCCCGTCCTTGTCGGATTCATCGCGCAGCTCGGAGATGCCCTCGATCCTTTTATCCTTGACCAGTTCGGCGATTTTCTCGATCAGCCGGGCCTTATTCACCTGATACGGCAGTTCGGTGACGATGATCGCCTGGCGGTTGCGGACCTCGTCGGTTTCGATCTCGGTGCGGGCGCGCATTTGAATCCGGCCACGGCCGGTTTCATAGGCGTCGCGGATGCCCTGAACGCCATTGATCAGAGCGGCGGTAGGAAAATCCGGGCCGGGAATATGGCGCATGAGATCGGCAATCGTCAGCGCCGGGTCGTCAATCAGGGCGATGCAGGCATCCACCACCTCGCCGAGATTGTGCGGCGGGATGTTGGTGGCCA
>CALMNY010000130.1 GCA_937872125.1 uncultured Candidatus Competibacteraceae bacterium
CTCCCACGGCGCGGCGAGAACCGGTTTTTGCGCCCGACGCAAAAGAATCCCTGGTATTCAAGAATGCCGCGCGCGCGTGTCTTTTCATTTTGCCCCGCGTATCCCCGGCGACAAGGCGGCGCGGGCTATCCCTGCCCGCGCTTGGCGGCGGGGCGCGTCCTGCGCCCCGCTCGGCCTTGTCGCCGTGGCCCCTCGCGGGCCGGTTTTCGGGCCGTTCGCGGCGCGCGGCGGGGGCTGGGTCGGCTGGCTCCGGCGTTGCTGGTTCGTGTGGGGTGTCCCGTGGTGCGTTCTCGTGTGGTGCGTTCTCGTGTGGTGGTGCGGCCGGTGCGGTTGGTGGTGCGGCGGTTGCGGTGGCGCGCGCCGGTCTTGGTTCCTGCGGGCTGGGTGGTCGTCTGGGGGCCGGGCGGGGTGGGGCCGGGCCGGTCGGTTCGGGTCGGGCCGGGCCTGCGGGGCCGGGCGCGGCTGGTTCGGGGCTGAGTGGTGCCGGGGTCGGGCGGCTCTTCGGGGCCGCTCGGCTGCTTTTTGGCGGCGCTGAGTGGCGACCACGGGACACCTCGCTGGGGCTGAACCCGTGCCCTCCCTGGCGGTTGCGCCGCTCCCAGCGGCGCTCAGGCGGCACGGTTCGGCGAGCGGGACGCGGCAGGCGGTCGGCCCCGGCGAGCGCCCCACGCGCCGCGCGCCCGCGCTGTTGCCGGTGGCGGGTTTCGAGCGGGCGGTGGAGCGCGGTCGCTCCTGGCGCTGGGGGCGTCGCCCAGGGGCCGACCGCCACCCGCGCCCGATCCCCGGCGTGGGTGCCCGAACCCGAATAGGCGCCGGCTACGCCAGCGCCAAAGACGGCTGAGCTTCTCCGGTCTGTCTGGGGCGCTTGGGCGGCGCGGAAGGCTGGCTCGCTAACGCTCGCAGCGCCTTCCGCTCCGCGGGCGGGCCCGGGGGGGGGGGGTGGGGGGCCGCGGGGGGGGCGGCGGTTCGGCGGGCCGGACGCGGCGCACGGGCGACCGGGGGCGGTTCGGTTCAGCGGGTCCGCGCCGGCCCGCGTCTCGCAGGCTCACCGGGCCGGCTCCTGGCCCCGCTCGCCCCGCCCCCGGTCGCCCTACGCCCCGCGCCGGAGAACCCGCGACAACACGGAGCGTGATCGGGCGGCGGCTACGCCACCGCCAAGGTCTTCCACCGTCTGGCGGGCCGGACGCGCCGGCTTGCGGGGCGGGGCCGCACTGAACAGATGCGCGGCCCCCCACCCGCTCGCCCGCGCGCCGGAGAACCGGTCGCGGTTCCGAGCGCGAGCACGCGGCGCGTTCGGGGCGGCGGCGGGCCAGTCTCGCGGGACGCCGGGCCAAACAGCACGCCCGGCGTCCCGCTCGTAGCCCGCCGCTTCGCCCCGTCCGCCCCGCTAAGCGAACTCCACCGGCTTCAGACCACGGGAATCCCCACCGGCCACCGAACCCGAGTCAGGGGCCTTCGCGCGGGGGGCGCTTTGGCGTGCGGCGCATCCCGGCCCGCCCGCTCGACACTCGCGGGCCTGGGCCGGGGGCGCCGTCTTCCCGTGTCTGCTGTGGCTCCGCGCGCGCCCCGCTTGGCGGCCCCGCCCCGCGCGCCGCCTTTTTTTGGGGGGTCGGCGGCGCGCGGGGCGAAAAACCCGTGGGCGAAAACCCCGCGCATCGCTACTGATCCCCTCTTCACCCGAACCGGGGTTAGTGGGGTCGCGCCGGCTGGCTACGCAGCGCCCGCGCGCCCTAAGCGTGGATCAGCGCCCGACCGAGCGGCGCGGCGCGTCCTGCCCCGCGCGAGGTGAAAACCCGGTTCGCGGCAGATTCAACGCGAAAAGACTAATCACGCACGTTTCCCCGCTCCAACCACGGGATCACCTGGTGGGTGTTTCCTCGTTCCGCTCGCTCGTCTTTTTCCTCTGGTCTTTTCGTTCCGTGACTTCGGGAACGTGTGTGCCGCCCCGCCCGCCCCGGCGACAAGGGCCGCTTCGCTCCCCGCCGCCCCGCAAAAAGACGCGGGGCGGCGGGTCCCCCCCTTGCGCCGGGTCGGGTCGGGTCGGCGGGCCGGTCGCCGGGGGTCGGGTCGGGTCGGTTTTTGGCCCGGTTTCTCTGGTCTGGTCTGGTCTCTTGGGGGTGTGCCGTGGTTGCTCTCTCGCGCTGTTTCGGGTTTGTTCCGGTGGTTTCTGTGGTGCTGCGTTCGGCCCGCTGTCGGGTGGCCCCGTGGGGTGGTTTCGCCCTGGGGCTGTCGTTCCGCCGCTCCCGGCTGTCGCTGTCCGGGTTTGTCGCGGTCGCCCGGTTCCGCTCGTTTGCGGCGGCGGCTCGCTTCGCGCTGTCGTGGGGTCGCCGCCTGCCGGCCCGCCCCGGTTTCTGTGCGGTGCGCCGGGTCCCGGGTGGTTTCGCGGTGTCGGTTCCGGTTTGTCCGTGCCTGCCGCCGTGTCGCTCCGGCTTGCGCGCTCTGGTGGCGGCTCGCGCCGCTGCCGCCGCGCCGTTCGCCCTGGCCGCTTAGGGTGGCCGCTCTTTCCCTCGCCGTCTTCGCGGCCGGGCTGGCGCCCGGCTGCGCGCCCTGGTCGCCCTGGCCGCCCCGCCCCGGCGTGCTGCTGGTGGCGTGTCCCTCGCGGCTGGCCGCCGAGCACTGCCGCCGCCGCGCCGGGTTGTTCGGCTTAGCCGTTGCTGGCCCGGTGGCGGTGGCCCGCCGCCGCTGGCTGGTGGCGGTGCGCTGGGTCGCCCGCCCGCCCTCGGCGCTGGCGGCCCGGCTGGGTGCCGGTCCGGTTGCGCGCGATCCACGACCGGTTTCTTTCGCCCAGCTTTACTTGCTCTAGTCGCTGTTTTTTATGAAATTTACTGCAAATTTCGCTTGATATTTTTGCTATTTGAAATAAAATATTACTGTAGTTCACTGTTTTATCCCCCCCGTGGCACCGGGGGCCATCCGCAAGGCAACTGAGAGGAGTATCCGCAATGTCCGCTTCATTCAACATTTTTAATGTTCATCGGGTTGAGATTTCGGCCCATTCCACCTGTTTGTCGGATGGTAGCCGGATGCATTACCAGCGCCTGGAACTATTCAACGCCGAAGGCTGGAGGATTGGCGAAGTCGTGCTGCACCTCGAACAACCCATGTCTGCGCTGGCGATTGGCGACTGCTCGGAACTGGACGGGTTCCAGACGCCCGCGCTTCCTGCCCCCGCCTTGCCCTTGGTTCGCCAGGTCGGCGGGTTCTAGTTCCATCGCCCCGGCTGGGTATCCGGTCGGGGCTTTGTCATCGAGAGGAGATCGCCATGAACATGCCCTGCATCGTTGAATTGGATCTGCATCGCCATCTGCGCCAGATGGACTGGCAGGACGCACGAGATGAACGCGCTCAGGAATTGATTGAGGAGCGCCGCCGTTATCTCATCGAGGATCGCCCAGGATTCAGCCTGATTACTGAGGCGTTTTTCGTGGAAGAGATCGGCTATCCACTGGATGAAGCGTTGTTTGCGCTGTACCAGATTTGGCGTCAGCACAAACCGGTTAGCAATGCGGTGGACCGGCTAATGCAATTGATCGAGGACAAGGCCGGACGGATGGCCCGGAAATGGGCTGGTCAGGAGATAACTCGGCAGGATCGGGTCGCCCAGGAACCCGACGAGGATGATATTCCATTTTAACGGGGTGGCCTTGGGGGGTGGCACCCCCCCAGGGCCGGTTCAGCGCCCGCATCGCAATGCAAGCTACTGAGAGGAGTTTCGATCATGTCATTCCAGAAAGCGCAACGCAAGCAAGCCAAGCTCCGCCTGGCCCTGTCCGGCCCGTCCGGCAGCGGCAAGACCTATTCCGCCCTGCTCATCGCCCAGGGCCTGGCTCCCCAGGGGCGCATCGCCCTGATCGATACCGAGCGGGGCAGCGGCGAGTTGTATTCGCATCTGGCGGATTACGACATCGCCACCCTGACCCCGCCGTACACGCCCGACCGCTACATCGCCCTGATCCGGGAAGCGGAACAGGCCGGCTATGCCGTGCTGATCATCGATTCCCTGTCCCACGCCTGGACCGGGCAGGGCGGCGTGCTGGACATGCACGAGAAGGCCGCGACCGCTGCCAAGGGCAACAACTGGGCGGCGTGGCGGGAAGTGACCCCCGCTCATAACGCCCTCGTGGACGCGATGCTCGGCGCCAATCTCCACGTCATCGCCACCTTGCGCACCAAGACCGCCTATGACGTGACCGACGACAATGGCAAGAAGAAGCCGGTCAAGGTTGGACTGGCGCCGGTGCAGCGGGATGGGATGGAATACGAGTTCACCCTGCTGTTCGACTTGACCATCGATAGCCACCTGGCGACCGCCGCCAAGGACCGCACCTCGTTGTTCGACGGCCAGCACTTCACCCCCTCGCCAGAGACCGGGGCCAAGTTGCTGGAGTGGCTGGACAGCGGCGTCGATCCGGTCGAAGCCAGCCGGGCGCTGCTGGGTGAACTCAAGGCGCGAGTGGACGAGATCGACAACGTGCCCCATCTGGAAAACTGGTGGCGGGCGCATCAGGGCGAGATCGTCACCCTGCTGCCGGTCGATCAGGAACGGCTCAAGGCGCATTGCGCGACCCGCAAGGCCGCCATCCTGCAAGCCCTGACCGCCAAGCCGGAAGGCAAGCGCAAGGGCAAGGGCAATGGGGAAGACCGCGCCGCGCCCGCCGCGATTCCCACCGAGCAAGCCGCCTAACGACAGCCGGGGCGGGATCACCCGCCCCCCGGAGACCGCCATGAACGCACCCGCCAACTTGAGCAGCTTGCGCCTGTACCAGATCGCCGACGACTACTTAACCGCCTTGGAAGCCCTGGCCGAGATGGAGGACCTACCGCCCGAAGCCATCGCCGATACGTTGGAAGGACTGGCCGGCACGTTCCAGGACAAGGCCGCGAACGTCGCCGCCTACATCCGCACCCTGGACGCGGAAGCCGCCGCCCTTGAGGACGCCCGCCAAGCCATGGAACGGCGGCAAAGCGCCCTGGAACGCCACGCCGCCCGCTTGCGGGATTACCTGAAGGGCCAGATGGAGCGCACCGGCATTGCCCGCGTGAAGAACTCCTGGGTATCGGTGCGCGTCCAGCCCAACCCACCCAGCGTGGTGATCGAGGATGAAACCCTGTTGCCGGAGCGATTCAAGCAGCCGGTGACCACCCTCAAGCTGTTGAAAAGCGAGATCGCCAGGGCGCTGAAGGCCGGCGAGTCGGTATTCGGCGCTCACTTGCAAACCACTACCCGACTGGTCATCCAGTAACCGAGAGGCGCTCGGCTGCAAGGCCGGGCGAAAAGCCCATGACAAACCTTGTCCCCTTTCCCTCCATCTATCGGGCTGTGCTTTGGTCAGAGGTCAACCAACCGCTATTGCGCGCCCTGTGCGAAGTAGAGGACGGCGGAATTCCGGTCAGCCTGTGCTACGAGCCGGACAATCCCGCCGACCGCCAGGCGGTAATGATCGTGCTGGACAGCCGGACCATGCGCCGGATGCTGGGCGCTGACTACGCTTCGGTTCCCGCTGACCCCACCCAACGGGAACCAGCGAGCGGGTGGCGACTGGGCTATATCCGCCGCGCCGATCCCGGGCGGGATACGATCCAACAAGCCTTGACCGAACGCGACGCCCCTTTGCCCGCCTCGCTTAACTGGGAACACTACAGTTGGCAGGTCCGGGTGTACGCGCCCGACCCCGACGCCGAGGACTGCGATATCGTATTTTGAAACCTTGCCCGCCCCGCCGAGCCGGGGCCAACCCGAGAGGACGCCGAACATGCGCGAATCACCGAACCTGGCGGTCGGCAGCCGAGTCATCGCCAAGCGGACAACCGGCGTGTGTGACGCCGGAGAGCGCGGGGTCTGCTACGAGGCATACACCCTTGGAAACCGGCCCGGCTGGAGCTTCCTGTTCGAGTCCGGCCGCCACGAAGGCTTCAGTCCCGACGAGGTAGAGTTGATGCTGGAGATCACCGGGGAAGTGTGCCGCGAGGTGGCCGACTACGAATTCCAGAGCGTCATGCGCCTGATGGCCGACTTTCGCCGCGGCCGCTTCGCCCAGGCGTTCCTGCTCGAACGGCGGGCGACGGTGCATGAGGCCGACCCCGGCCCGGACGCGGCGGCTACGCCCCCGCGCCGGGGAACGCGCGACGGCTGCCGAACC
>CALMNY010000131.1 GCA_937872125.1 uncultured Candidatus Competibacteraceae bacterium
GAGCAGGCCACCCGCCACGAACTGATGCGGCGCGCGGCCGATTATCTGATCGCAACCGCCCTGCAGGGCCTGCTCGCCGACCGGGTCGAAAAAACCCAACTGGAACAGCAACAGCGCAAGCTGCTCCAGCAAAAGGCCAGCCTGCTGAAACAGGGCCAGGCGGGTCTGGAATCGCTGGCGGGACCCGCGCCCACGGAACCGGTGGACTTGAATGCCCTCGAACAGCAGCTTCAGACCCTCGAAACCGAACTGAATCAACTGCGCGCCGATACCGCTACGCTCGACCAGCATCTCGCCAAAGTCGCCGCTACTCTGAGCGAACCAGAAAAATACCTGCAACTGGAATCGGTCACGCTCACCCTGGACCATACCAACACCAAGGTCTCTGCTGACTCGGGGCGAGTTGCCAACTCGATGACCTTCCAGGAGATCGTGATGGGGAAAGACCGCCGGGTTGCGGCGCTGTTCGTCCGGTTCCCCAGCAGCGAACTGCTGCCGCAGCCCGACTTCTTCAAAGAGGCTAATCGTCTGCTGTACTCGGCCCGCTGAGGAAATTCCCTCCCTCCTTGTGGGGGAGGGTTAGGGTGGGGGGTAAAGGGATACTTAGCCGTAATCAATTGCTGTTTAAGCCCGATGAAGAACCATTTTTCAAGAGGATTTCCCATGAGCGACAAAACCAAACCGAGCACCGATCTTTCCGCCATCATCAAGTCCCTGAAGAGTTACCTGCTGGAAAAAGGCCATCGCATCGAGCGCGGTCCTTCCTACGAGGGCCAAGGCAAGACCCCGGCCAGCGTGGCCGAGATGGTAAAGCGCTACGAAGGGAGGGGTTATACCAAGTACATGCAGGTCGGCACTCCACCGATCTACGCAATGCTGGCGCGTGGTCACCAGGAGGCGCACATCTTCCAGCCGCAAGACCCGCAGGTTCGTGAATGGCTGGAGGATGATCAAAAGGCGCTGAATGATCCGGCTATCCGCGCGCACCTGCTGCAAAGCGCCGGTCTGAGTGAAGGTGATCTGCCAGCCGCCCGCAAGCCGCAAATCTTCCGCGTCGCCGAAGTGGAGGGCGTGTTCGTCATCACCAACGAAGATGCTCCGCCGGAACGGCGGTGAGGGGCACTGGGCGAGGGTCGGACCGGGAGGAATCTTCCGCTGCGGATAGCCTCTCCTACCCCAACTAATGTTGTGCCCTGACCCGGAATTCCCGCCATGCTGATGAATCTCTTATTCGGCCTGTCGACCATGATTGCCTGCTTGCTTTTGCAGTCAGTGTTAGTTATCGCTGCGATCCGGTATTACTGGCGGCACGAGCACTCGCTGAACAATCCATCGTTCTGGTCGAGCAGCGTGCTAATCACAGGCGCCATGCTGCTTCTGGTGATCGGCAACATGGCGCAAGTTGGCGTGTGGGCTCTGTTGTTTGTGCTGTTGGAAGAGTTTCAACGGTTCGACGAAGCCTTCTACCATTCGGCCGTGAATTTCGCCACGCTCGGATACGGTGACATTGTCATGTCGGCCCCACACAAGCTGCTCGGCCCGCTGGAAGCCATCAATGGAGCACTGATGATTGGTGTGTCCACTGCCGCGTTAATCTCCATTTTTCAGCAGGTCATCCAGACGACGGCCCGGACGCGGCAACGATGAGGGCGGCGATTGCGGCCATTGAGTGGGCGGTGGTTGTCGGCCGGCTGCCTTCCAGTGCAGCCGGCCAGAGTTTCGCCCGATCGCTCCCCTTATGCGGTCCGACCGGGAAGGTCAAACCGCCGAAGCGCAAGATCGGTCGCTACGAGGCCGCTGCCGATCCGTTCAATGACGGGCCGGAAGGCGTCCGATCAAGACGCGGCCGGTTCCGCCGTGCCTTCTGCCGTTGTCTGCAGGGCCTGATAGTGTTCGATCACCGCGCGCGCGTTGAACAGCATGCGCTCGCGGCCGAGCCGCTGGTCCAGCCCGGCATGTCGCACGCCCTCCAGCACGCCGGGATTGAGCCCCGCCAGCCAGACCACGGCGCCGAGTTCGGTCGCGCGCCTCTCGCCCTCCATCAACATTTGCAGCGCCGAGTATTCGATATCGGGCACCCGGCTCAGGTCCAGCGCGAGCACGCGCGGCTGGTATTGCGCGACCAGCGCGTTGATCCGATCCGCCACGTACTGCGCGTTGACGAAGAAGAGGCGTCCCTCCGGCCGCACGATCAGCAGGCCCTCGATGGTCTCGTCGTCCGGGTGTTCGGGCGACAGCGGTCGCAGCACGTCGGCCCCGCGCTTGCGGCCGATGACCGACACGCGCGGGTGGGCGGTCTGGCTCGCCAGCCCGATCATCGACACGATGATCGCCACCACGATGCCCTTCAACGTGCCGAACACCAGCACGCCGGCGCAGGCGATCAGCGCCCAGCGAAACTCCATCGTGCGCACGTTGCGGATGGCGCGGAACTCCGCCGGCTGGATCAGTCCGACCGAGTAGACGATGACCACCGCCGCCAGCGTCGCGTTCGGCATCAGGCCCAACAGGGGAGCGAGCAGCAACATGGTCGCCACCGCGGCGCCCGCGGTCACCAGCGATGCCTTTTGCGACTGCCCGCCCGCGGAGCGCACGACCGCAGTCTGCGAGGTGCCGCCGCCAGCCGGCATGGCGCCGAGCAACGCGCCTCCGAGATTGGCCGCCCCAGTGGCGACCAGCTCGCGGTTGGCATCGATCGGCGGGTCACCCGGGCGCACAAAGGCGCGGCCCGCCGCAATCGTTTCGGTGAAGCTCATCAGCGCGATGCCGAGCGCGCCCGGCGCCAACTGCTGGATCAGCGCAAGATCGGGCATCGTAAGCGCCGGGAAGCCTTGCGGAATCAGGCCGACCGTCGAGACGCCCAGCGCGTGCAGGCCGAAGAACCACGACGCCGCGATGGCGCCCCCCACGGCGACCAGAGGGGCGGGAGAATGCGGCCACCGCCGCTCCATGCCGATCAGCACCGCGAACGTCGCCGCAGCCACCGCCAGCGTGATCAACGAGGTCTCGGGAAGGTGGTGCGCGACGCTGAGGAGGTCGGCGAAGAACCCCTGCTTGGTGATGTGGATTCCCAGGAGCTTCGGTACCTGGTCCAGTACGATCACCAGGCCGATCCCCGCCTTGAAACCGGTCAGCACCGGTGCGGAAATGAAGTTGGCGACGAACCCCAGACGCATCAGCCTTGCCAGCAGCAGCAGCGCGCCGACCAGCGCGGTCAGCGTGGCCGTCGCCGTGACGAGCTTCGCCGGGTCGCCGTCCGGCACGACCAGACCGAGTTGCGTGCCCGCCAGGATCGCCAGCGTGGTGGTGGAGCTGACGCTCAGCACCCGCGACGACCCCAGCAAAGCGTAGATGATCATCGGGATGAAAGCCGTATAGAGCCCTACCGCAACCGGCAAGCCGGCCACCGTCGCGTAGGCCATGGCCTTGGGCAGGACGACCGCCGCCGCCGTGAGACCGGCCACCACGTCGAAGCGTAATGCGGTGCTGCTGGACTGACTTGCCCTCGGGTCTGTCGGAGGCTGATTCATGCTGCTGGTCCCCTGTTGCTGCGTGGATTCAAATGGAGCTTCTTCGGCCACGACTACTGCACGTCGAATCCCAGTGCGAGCGCCGACCTCATCGCGATGCTGCGGTACGGTCTTCGGCCCAACGAATCGGGCCGGCCGCTGGAAGAGATCGAGCGGCCGTTCTGGCGGGCGCCGACCGAAGCCGGGGCGGGTACCGCACGATAGCGGCGGGCCGCCAGATCGATGACCTTCGATGACAGATATTAGAGTGTAGACCGTATGACCACTGTCCTCGCGCATGAGTCCGAGTTGGAATTCGAGCTGGGTGGGCCGGCGTACCGGCTCATGCAGCGGATCGGTCTGATCCGGGGCGGGGGGCCGTCCCTGGAAGTGGGTGGCGGGCCAGACCCCACCGGACGAACCGCTGCTGGGGAGCGCCGACATCCAGTCTCTGGCTGACCTGGGGAACAGCTTTGGATTGATCCGGGAGATGAGGCTCTTTCCTTTCAGCCAGCAACAGATTCTCCAGATCGCGGTGATCGCGTCCCTCCCCGGCCTGCCGCTCATTTTCCTGGTGATGCCGGTGGGGGAATTACTTAAGCTGCTGGCCGGGGCGCTGCTCTAAACGCATTTTCCCGAGACTTGGCCTCGAATTCTTGTTGCGTTATACACCATCTGTATCACGAGAGAAACATCATGAAAATTATCATCGTTGGCGGAGTGGCTGGCGGGGCATCGTGCGCGGCGCGCCTGCGCAGGCTGGATGAAAAAGCGGAAATCCTGATGGTGGAACGCGGGCCGTATGTTTCGTATGCGAACTGCGGGCTGCCCTACCATGTTGGGGGTGTGATAGAAAAAGAAACGAGTCTATTGGTCGCCAACGAAGAGTTGTTCCGCGCGCAGTTCGCCGTGGAGGTGCGCACCCGTTGCGAGGCCATTGAGATTGCGCCGCAGCAGAAGACCGTGAAGCTGCGGGATGTCGCCACCGGTGAGGTCACCACTCACTCCTACGACAAATTAGTGCTATCGCCCGGGGCGGTTTCAGTCCGCCCGCCGTTGCCGGGAATAGACCTTCCGGGCATTTTTCACGTGAGGACGGTGCCGGACGCCAGGGAAATCCGGGAGTGGATCGAGCGAGGCAGCGCATTTCTCTCCGGCGTCCACCGGTATTCGGGATTCCAGACCCTCAGACCGAAGCCCCGGGCCGTGGTGATCGGTGGCGGGTTCATCGGCCTGGAGATGGTGGAAAACCTGGTCCATCGCGGCTTTGAAGTCACCCTGGTAGAGATGCTCAATCAGGTCCTGCCCCCGGTCGATAAGGAACATGCCCGCGTGGTTGAGGCTCACCTGGAGAAGCATGGAGTTCGCCTGGCGCTCGGCGACGGGGTGGCCGGGTTCAAACCGGCAGCCAACAGGGCCATCGAGGTCGAAACCCAATCCGGGAAGACCTATCCGGCTGACGTGGTGATCCTCGCCCTGGGTGTGCGTCCGGATACCACGCTGGCGAAAATGGCCGGACTGGTGATCGGCGAACGCGGCGGAATCCGCGTGGACGACCAAATGCGCACCAGCGATCCGGATATCTTCGCCGTCGGTGACGCCATTGAAGTCAAGGATTTCGTGACCGGCGAATGGAGTCTCATCGCGCTCGCCGGACCCGCCAACCGGCAGGGCCGGATCGCCGCCGATGTGATCGCCGGGCGCAATGCGCGTTTCCGGGGCACGCAAGGCACCTCCATTGTCGGACTCTTTGGCGCGGCCATCGCGTGGACCGGCGTCAGCGAAAAAACGCTGAACCGGATCGGCGATACCGATTACGAAAAGATTTACCTCTACCCGAATTCCCACGCGGGCTATTACCCGGGCGCCAAGCCGATTGCCATGAAGGTCCTGTTCCGAAAATCCGATGGGCGGCTCCTGGGCGCGCAGGCGCTGGGCGAGGATGGCGTGGACAAGCGGATCAGCGCTTTTGCCGCCCTGCTCCAGATGGGCGCGACCATCTACGATCTGGAGGAAGCCGAGCTGTGTTACGCGCCCCCGTTTGGCAGCGCCAAGGACCCGGTGAACTTTGCCGGGATGGTGGCCGCCGATGTGCTCAGGGGCGATATGCCGCTCAGTCACTGGAATTCCGCGAAGACCGGGTTCCTGCTGGACGTGCGCGAGCCGATGGAACTTGCCGTGGAAAATGTGCCGGAAGCGCTCAATATCCCGCTGGGACAACTGCGCGCGCGACTCGACGAACTCCCCCGCGACCGCGAGATCCATGTCATTTGCCGTTCCGGCCAGCGCGCCTACTATGCGACGCGGGTTCTTCTGCAAAATGGATTCAAGGCCAGGAACATCTCCGGCGGGATGCTTGCGCTGGCGCACAATTATCTGCTGGATATGGACGAGGAAGAGGGATAGTTCCTCCTCAACCGTTCAGTCCCCCCCTTTGGCAAAGGGGGGCCAGGGGGGATTTTTGGAGCCGTTGCCCGCATGAAATCCCCCCAACCCCCCTTTAGCAAAGGGGGGAGGTGAGAAGAATGGCTGGTCAGTTCCATCTTGATAACTTTTGGTTCGGCAACAGGACAGACAACCCATGAATGATCTCCGCCACTATTTGGTTAGCGACACCCTCAGAAACGGAACGACGGTGACCATTCGCGCGATCCGTCCCGAAGATAAACCCAAGCTCGTTAGCGCGTTCAAGAACCTCGACCGTGAATCGGTCTATACCCGCTTCTTCCAATATGTGCGGGAACTCACGGATCAGGATCTGAAACGCGCGACGGAGATTGATTTCGACCGCGAGGTCGCTTTGGTGGTCACCACGAACCTCGGAGATGAAGAAACGATCATCGGTACCGGACGTTACGTTGTTTTTGAAGAGGCAGACTCCGGCCGCAATGCTGAAGTGGCCTTTATCGTGGAGGAGGACTATCAGGGTCTTGGCGTTGCCAGCCGCATCTTTCGGCACCTCGTCCAGATCGGGCGGCAGAACAACGTATCGCGGTTCACCGCCGATGTGCTTTCGGGCAATCAGGCCATGCTCAAGGTCTTCGCCGGCAGCGGCTTACCGATGAAACAGCAGCGGGACGGCACGGTAGCCCATGTCACGCTTTCCCTGAATGAAACCGGTTCGTAAAGCGTTCTCGATGAATACTGCCGCGCGAGATAACAACCGGAACCATGTTTCCCCATGTCCACCCTGAACCCCCACGAACCCCTCCCGACTGCGGACGAGGCGCTCCAACGCCTCATCGCTGGCAATTTACGCTTCCTGCGGGGCGAAGCCCGGTTTCCCACCGTGCAGAAGGAAATCCTGGCCGATCTCGCCCAGGGCCAGCGGCCCTACGCGACCATCCTGGGCTGTAGCGATTCGCGGGTGCCCCCGGAACTGGTTTTTGACGCCGGCTTCGGCGAGCTGTTCATCGTGCGCGTGGCCGGCAACGTCCTCTCGCCGGAAATCGCGGGCAGCCTGCAATACGCCGGTTCGCACCTGCATACGCCGCTGTTCGTCGTGCTCGGCCACAGCGGCTGCGGAGCGGTGCAGGCGGCGCTGGAGACCCAACGGCACGGCGTCCAGCATCGCTCGCGCATCCAACTCCTGATCGACAACATCCTGCCCGGATTGCCCGACCCCGATCCCCAGCTCCCGCCAGCGGCGCAGCTCGACCGAGCCGTCGAAGCCAATGTCCGCTGGACTATGCGCCAAATGCTGGAGACACCCGAGGCACAAGCTCGCCTGGCCGAGGGGCGAATGAAACTCGTCGGCGCCGTTTACGAGATAGAGTCCGGGCGGGTCCGGTTTTTGTTATGACCAGCAACCATGGCGGGGATCAATCATGCTGAAGATGCTGAAGATGCTGAAGGTGAAGCTACTGAACATGCCGCCCTGGCTCATTCCGATGCTGTATGTGGGCATGACCATCGCTTGCGTCCTGGTGTTGCCGCGAATCGAGCAGAACTATCTCGCCGCCTACAGCCACGGCATGTCAGTCGCGTCGGCCCAGGCGACGCTGTCCGCCGTCGCCTCCGGGATGATGGCGCTAACCGGCATCGTGTTTGCGCTGGCCTTCGTCATGGTGCAGTTCAGCGCCATCGCTTATTCCCCGCGCCTGGTCGCCTGGTTTGGCCGCGACCCGGTGCTGTTTCATGCGCTCGGCCTGTTCACGGCCACGTTTTTTTATGCCATCGGCACCCTGGCCTGGATCGATCGCGGAGGGGACGGTAGGGTGCCCCTGTTCTCGGTTCTGCTCGTGACGGTGCTGCTGATCCTTAGCATGATGGTTTTCGCCAAGCTGGTGCAGCGGCTGAATGATATTCAGATTACCAACGTGCTCCATTTCGTCGGCCAGCAAGGGCGGGAGGTCATTCGGGCCATGTTCCCGCGTCTGGATACGCCCGCGGGCGCGACGCCGGAGTCGTGGAGAACGGCGATCGAGGACGTCCAGCGGCGTCCGGTCACTCAGACGCTGCGCTACTCCGGCGAGCCACAGACGGTCACTCGCTTCCAGATCACCGCCCTGGTTCAGCAGGCTCAGACGGCGGATGCCGTGATCGTGATGGAATGCGCTGTTGGTGACACCCTGGTCGAAGACAGCCTGCTGTTGCGCGTGCATGGCGGCCAGCAACTGCTGGCGGAAAACCCGCTCCGACAAGCGATTCAACTGGCTAAGGAACGCACCTTCGAACAGGACCCCAAGTATCCCCTGCGCCTGTTGGTGGACATCGCCATCAAGGCGCTTTCCCCGGCCATCAACGATCCGACCACGGCGGTCCAGGCCATTGATCAGATCGAGGATCTGTTGCACCGCCTCGGTCGGCGCGCGCTCGACGCCGGCTGCGTGATGGATGACCTGGGCGATTTGCGTCTGATCTTTCCGACGCCCACCTGGGAGGACTACCTGACGCTCGCTTTCGATGAGATCCGCCAATATGGCGCCAGTTCGGTCCAGGTGATACGCCGGTTACGTTCGGCTCTTCTCGGTTTGGCGGACTCCGTGACCGAGGCCGAGCGCAAGGATCTGGTACAGCGATATCTCCACCGTTTGAACCTGGCGGTGGAGCACTCGGTGTTCGATGCCGAGGATCGGGTGATGGCGCTGGAGGAAGACCGGCAGGGCTTGGGTCAGTCGCGCCGGCGGACCGAGCCGTAGCGTGTGCTCGCCTGAACGCCGACCTCGCATTCCGGCGCGATAAATTCCACGGAGGACGTGATGCAACCGGAAACGACCTTGACCGCCGCGCACTTGCGCGCACCGCGCGCCGCCGCCATCGCCGGCATCCTCTTCGCGGTCCTGCTCATGACCAGCTTTTTGCTCATCCGGCTGGCGGTCCCGGCCGATCCGCTGGAAGCGGGGGTGTGGCTGAAGACCCATTCGAACACCGTGGTGCTGGCGCTGAACCTGGTGCCGTTCGCCGGCATCGCCTTCCTGTGGTTCATCGGCGTGCTGCGCGACCGCCTGGGGGAACGGGAAGACCGGTTCTTTGCCACCGTCTTTCTCGGCAGCGGGCTGCTGTTCCTCGCCATGCTGTTCATGTCGGCGGCGATGGTCGGCGGCCTCATCATCGCCTACACGGCGGACCCCAGCCGGCTGATCGGTTCGCCCAGTTTCACCTCCGCTCGCGCCATCGCGTATGAAATCATGAACATCTACGCGATCAAGATGGCGGGGGTGTTCATGATCGCCACCTCCACCCTCGCGCTCCGCACCAGCTTCATCGCCCGCTGGATCGCGTGGCTCGGCTATGTGGTGGCGTTGCTGCTCCTGCTCAGCAGCCGCTACATCGAGGGGATTTTAATGGTCTTCCCGCTGTGGGTGCTCCTGATTAGCCTCTATATTCTGATTGACAACCTGCGCCGCCCCCCGGCGGCAACCCCCCATCCTGGAGAACCAGCATCATCAGTAAATCCAAAGCCGAAGTCGCAAAAGACCCGGACGAGCCTCAGACTCCCGAATAACTGAAGACCAAGGACTACGAACAGGAACTGAAAAAGCTGCATATCGAACTGGTCAAGCTGCAAGAGTGGGTCAAACACCAGGGCCTCAAGGTCTGCATCGTATTCGAGGGCCGCGATGGCGCGGGCAAGGGTGGCACGATCAAGGCCATTACCGAGCGGGTCAGTCCCCGCGTTTTCCGGGTGGTGGCCTTGCCGACGCCGACCGCGCGCGAAAAATCCCAGATGTACG
>CALMNY010000132.1 GCA_937872125.1 uncultured Candidatus Competibacteraceae bacterium
CCATCTTGTTGCACAGGGTGCCGGCGACGATCATCACGTCGGACTGGCGCGGGCTGGGCCGGAATACGATGCCGAACCGGTCCAGGTCGTAACGGGCCGCGCCGGCTTGCATCATTTCCACCGCACAGCAGGCCAGGCCGAAGGTCATCGGCCACATCGAACCGGTGCGCGCCCAGTTGATGAGCTTGTCGGCCGTGGTGGTCACCAGGCCCTTTTCAAGAATGCCTTCTATTCCCATTCCAAGGCTCCTTTCTTCCACTCATAAATGAAGCCGATCACCAGGATGCCGAGAAAGACCGCCATCGAGGCAAAACCGAACAGGCCGATTTGGTCGAGCACGATCGCCCACGGAAACAGGAATGCGATTTCCAGATCGAAAATGATGAACAGGATGGCCACCAGATAGTAGCGGACATCGAATTTCATTCGGGCATCCTCGAATGATTCGAACCCGCACTCATAGGGCGACAGCTTTTCACTATCAGGACGGTGGGTGCCCAGGACATAGCCGAGAACGATGACGATCACGGCTATCGCGAGGGAAATGACCACGAAAATCAGGACGGGAAGGTAATTGGACAACATCAGAGTCGCACCTTCGACATGGCGAGCCGGGAGAAAGCGCTAGGATAGCTAGGTCTTGGCCTGAAGCCTGGGCAGACGATCCCGCCCGTCGGCGGAGCCGGAATACCCTGGAATGAACCTGCCGGGAACAGCGATTGGGGCGAATATGTTGTTATAGTTAAAACGCCACATGGGACCTGAAACCTCATGGTGGTCTGCAATCCTCATTGGGACCGCATTACGCATCTCATCGAACCGGGCGTTCGGGATGCTCCGTATCGTTATTTGGTGCCGATGGCCGGACTCGAACCGGCACGGCTCGCGCCACTAACCCCTCAAGCTAGCGTGTCTACCAGTTCCACCACATCGGCACGGTACAGCATCAAACCCATCTTCCGCTATTGCTGCGGCAACTTCGGCACATCCGAGGGACCACCGCTTGGGGGCAGCGGCTGAACGGGTTTTTCTGCCTGGACCCGTTCGACGACGCTCGTCGGCGTGGCCGTCTGCGTCGAGAAATACGCCAGCGTCAGACTGGTCAGAAAGAACACCGTGGCCAGCACAGCGGTGGTTCGACTCAGGAAGGAAGCGGAACCCTGCGATCCAAACATGGTCGCCGAAGCGCCGCTGCCAAACGCCGCGCCCGCATCGGCGCCCTTGCCCTGTTGCAGCAGCACCAGCGCGATCAGCGCGACCGCAACCACGACATGGGCGACGAGAATGAGGGTATTAATCATGGCGACAGTTTAGCAACCCGCCTTGGCAATCGCCAAGAAATCCTTGGGATCGAGCGATGCGCCACCGACCAGGCCGCCGTCAATATCGGGCATGGCCAGCAATTCGCCGGCGTTGGAACCCTTGACGCTGCCGCCGTAGAGAATGCGCACCTGACTCGCCCGCGCCGGATCAAGTGCGGCCAGTTGGGCGCGGATGAAAGCGTGAACGTCTTGCGCCTGCTGGGGAGTTGCGGTCCGGCCGGTGCCAATCGCCCAAACCGGTTCGTAGGCGATGACAGCGTCAGCGAAACTGGCGATGCCTTCCAGATCGAGCACCGCTTTGAGCTGTCGCCCGACTACCGCCTCGGTAATTCCCTGATCGCGCTCCTCCAGGGTCTCGCCGACGCAGAGAACCGGCTTGAGACCAACCTTGCGCGCGGCGGCGTACTTGCGCGCCACCACCTGATCGCTCTCGCCATACAGCGTGCGCCGTTCCGAGTGGCCGACGATCACGTAGGCGCAGCCAAAATCCTTCAGCATGGGGCCGGCCACTTCGCCGGTGTAAGCGCCCGAAGCGTGCTCGGAGAGATTTTGCGCGCCCCAGCTAATCGCGGTGCCGGTCAGTTGCCGCCCGACGGCCTCCAGGTACACGAACGGCGGAAATACCGCCAGTTCGGCAGCGGCGACCTCGGCGGCCCCCCCCAGGATACCTTGCAGCAACTCGCGGATGCTGCCGGTCGAGCCATTCATCTTCCAGTTTCCAGCCACCAGCTTACGGCGCATGTCATTCTTCTCCCCTGGCGAAAAAGCTGAGCAAGCTTACGGATTCCGCGCCCGGAAATCAATCATGCTGACAGGGTCTCGCGCACCACGCCGGCTGGGGGGTTTATAGCGGAGATGGCCGCACGGGTGCGGGGTCGTACAATCCGGTCACGCAACCGCCCGCGCCGCTGCACATACGCACAATGCCTGTACGGTCTCGCGGACATCGTGGGCGCGGATGATACTGGCCCCTTGCCAGAACGCGATAACCGCCGCCGCCAGGCCGCCGCTTAACCGCTCGTCCACCGGCGCATTCAGCAACGCGCCGATCATACTCTTGCGGGACATGCCGACCAGGATGCCGGCGGCCAGATCGGTGAAACGGTTAAGATGGCGCAGCAGCCGCAGATTGTGATCCAGGGTTTTGCCGAAGCCGAAACCGGGATCGACCAGAATCCGCTCGCGCGAAATGCTGGCCCGCTCGCAGACCGCTACCCGCTCGGCCAAAAAAGCGTAAACCTCGGCGACCACATCGGCATAAACCGGCTCCTGCTGCATGGTGGCCGGTTCACCCCGCATGTGCATCAGACATACGGGCAGACCGCTGGCAGCCGCCGCTTCCAGCGCGCCGGGCAGGCGCAACGCCCGCACGTCGTTGATCAGGCCGGCGCCGGCGCGCGCCGCTTCCCGGATGATTTCCGGCTTGCTGGTATCCACCGAGATCGGAACCGGCAACTCGCGCGCCAGTCGTTCCACGACCGGCAACACCCGGTCCAGTTCCTCCTGAACCGACACCGGCGGCGCCCCAGGTCGGGTGGATTCACCACCGACATCAACGAGCGCCGCGCCCTCCTCCACCATAACTTCAGCGCGGCGCAGCGCTTCGGCAAGCTGGAAATAACGCCCGCCGTCAGAGAACGAATCGGGGGTGACGTTGAGCACCCCCATGACGGCGGGCCGGCTCAGATCCAGAACCTTGCCCGCACAGTCGAGTGGCATGGCTCAGTGCTGCTGGGCCGGGCCGCCGATCGGCTTCTCGCCCCGCTGATCCTTGTCCAAGCCAGCGGCTGAACCCGTGGCTGGAGGTTCCGAATCAGAACTCGCCTCCGCCGGTTCGCGCGGCGGCCGCCCCGCCATGATGTCGTCGATCTGTTCCGAATCAATGGTTTCGTACTTGATCAGGGCGTCGGCCATGGCGTGCAGTTTGTCGAGATTGTCCCGCAACAATCCTTCGGAACGCTGGTAGTTGCGATTGATGACGGTGCGGATTTCCTCGTCAATCACATGGGCGGTCTCATCCGAGACGTTCTTGTGCCGGGTCACGCTGCGGCCCAGGAATACCTCGCCGTCGTCCTCGCTGTAGGTCAGCGGTCCCAGCCGGTCGGACAGACCCCACTTGGTCACCATGTTGCGGGCGATATCGGTGGCGCGCTCGATGTCGTTCTGCGCGCCGGTAGTGACAAAATCCGGCCCGAAGATGACTGCCTCGGCGATGCGGCCACCGAACAGGCTGGAAATCTGACTCTCCAGCCGTTGCTTGCTGAAGCTGTAGCGGTCGCCTTCCGGCAGGAACATGGTCACGCCCAGCGCCCGGCCGCGCGGGATGATGCTGACTTTGTAAACCGGGTCGTGCGCCGGCACCAGCCGCCCCACGATGGCATGGCCGGCCTCATGATAGGCGGTGAGCTTCTTCTCCTCCTCGCTCATCACCATGGACTTGCGCTCGGCGCCCATCATGATCTTGTCCTTGGCCTTCTCGAAATCGTCCATGTCCACGTCGCGCTTGTTGGCGCGAGCGGCGAACAGGGCGGCCTCATTGACCAGGTTGGCCAGATCGGCGCCGGAGAAACCCGGCGTGCCCCGGGCGATCACCGCCGGCTTGACGTTGTCGGACAACGGCACCTTGCGCATGTGAACCTTGAGAATCTGCTCCCGTCCGCGCACGTCCGGCAAAGGCACCACTACCTGGCGGTCGAAACGGCCTGGCCGCAGCAACGCCGGGTCGAGCACGTCCGGGCGGTTGGTGGCGGCGATGACGATGATGCCCTCGTTGCCCTCGAAGCCGTCCATCTCGACCAG
>CALMNY010000133.1 GCA_937872125.1 uncultured Candidatus Competibacteraceae bacterium
TGCTGGGGCTGGTGCTGGCCATCCCGGTCTCCATGCTGTCCAGCAGCATCGCCCTGGGCCGCCAGGCGCGGGCGCTGGGTCTGTTCCTGACCCCGGAGGAAACCGAACTACCGGTCGTGTTGCGCTATCTGGAAGAAAATCTGCAAGAAACCGAGCCGGTGTTGCCGGTCCTGCACGAAAAGCCGGCCAGCCGCTTCGTCCAGGCGTTAACCGATCCCTATGTTAACGCGCTGCATCGGTCGCTGTTGCCGCCGCGCGAGCCGCCAGGCAAGCGTCGGCGGCACTATCTGGAAGGTCTGGTGCACCAGTTGGAGGAGGAAGGGCCGGATAGCCTGAGCGCGGCGCAAAAGCGCGATCTGATCTCGGACCCGGACATGCTGCTGCGGTTGCACACCCTGTTTTGGAGCCGACCGCCCGCCAATGCGGGAATGTTGCCCTAGCGATGCCAATACGGCCAGGGAAGGCCGGCGGTTTTACGGTTATTTTGATCACCCTCCCTATTGAAGAGTCAGTGACTATGCCACAGGAACCACAGATCATTATTACCAGCGCGGACCTGGGGCGACTGGATCGCTTACTGGATTCGACGTCGCTCTCCCATATGCCGGGCCTTGATGCGCTGCGCCATGAACTGGACCGGGCCGAAGTGGTAGAACCCCATGAAATTCCGCCCGATGTCATCACCATGAATTCGATGGCGCGCTTCGTGGACGAGGTCAGCGGTCGGGAATATGAATTGACGCTGGTTTATCCCGACGATGCGCATCTGACCCACGGCACGGTGTCGGTGCTGGCGCCGGTCGGCAGCGCGCTGCTCGGTCTGTCAGTCGGTCAGTCCATCGAATGGCCGTTGCCCGGCGGGCGAACCATGACTCTGCGGGTGCTGGAGGTAACCTACCAGCCGGAGGCCATCCGGAAACAGCAGTCATGATTCGACCCCTGCCTGGACAGCCGGACACGCTGGCCCGGGCCGGCCCGTTGCGGTCATAGCCGACCTACCGCTTTTTCCAAAGACCCGCATCGGTCAACCGCTTCACCAGCGCGGTGCGGCGGACATGCGGCTCCATGAACCGCCGCAGGGCCTGTTCGAACTGCTCGCGGGTCGCGTGCCGCTCGTAGGCTTCCGCCAGATCCACGACCGCGCGCTGCACGTCGTCGTAGGCCGCCGCCACTCCGCGTTGGGCCTGCTGGTCCGCCGCTGCCCAGGCCCGGTTAAAGTCCTGCGCCAGCGTGGCCAGATAGGCCTCGCGCTGCTTCCGGCGCTCGGCATCGGCGCGGGCGCGTTTCTGAGCTTCCTGACGCTGACGAATTTGCTCGACCTCGTCCGCCAACTGATGCAGTTCGGCCACGGTCCGGCGGGCCGCGCCGATTGCAGCGGGCGGGTGTTGCGCGCGTTGCCAGGCGTCAAACCGGGCCTTCAGGGAGCGTTCGGCCCGCTGACCCTGGCCAGCCAGCAACTGGCGGAGTACGTCGCGCACTTCATCGGGCGGTACGGTGTCCAGCCAGGTTTCCAGGTCCTCTGGCGCGGTAACGTCCACGGCAGCATCGGCGCTGCCCATGGCCGCCGCCATCAGCAGGTCCAGGTCCACCGCCAGAAACGTGGCCAAGGCCAGTTGCGCGGCGGTCAACTGCTTCAGACCCGCCGGGACCGGCGGCTCCAACTGGTCGTCCTCCACATCTCCGGCGGTTGCGCCCGCCAGCCAGCCGATGTACAGCCCCCGCCAGTCGCCGCGCAACAGTTCCTCGCGCAGAGGCGTCAACCGGGCCATCCAGCTATCCCCCTCGTCCTCGCTGATCCAGCCGCCTTCCGGCTCCTCCGGGTTCAGGTTCCAGTCGATCACCCAGTGCTCGCCGGCCTCCCGAATCACCAGCGCGTATTCGGTTCCATACGCGGCGGCCATCTTGAAATCCAGCACGTCACGGGGCAGGCGGAGCGAGAACCGGTGCTGTCCCCAGTTGGCCAGATAAACATGAGCGTCGAAATAGCGTTCCATCAGGGTATCGGGATCGCCCTTGAAACTGCCCCAACTGTATTCGTTGACGAAGCTGACCGTCGTGATCCGGGCGCGGGTTGACAGGGCGCGCAACTCGGCCATTTCCTGGGCGCTCAATGGCCGGTCAATGGCCAGGAACTCGTAGTATTGGTATTCGCTCATGATGGGATTCCGGATGAGGAAGGCGGCGCGGCGTTCAATCGCCGCCCGCGTTGGCGTTCAACTCATGTCGCCGCCAGGCGTCCGCCGCCAGGGTCGCCGTAGCGAGTTCGCACAGATGGCCGTGGTGGGTAAAGAACAGCACCTGGGTCCGCCGGGCCAGTTCGGCGAGCACTTCCAGCGTCGCGGCAGCCCGGTCGTCATCAAACTGCACCAACAGATCGTCAATCACGATGGGGACCGTTTCGCGTTCCCGCAGGTGTTCCTCGATAGCCGCCAGGCGCAAGGCCAGGAAAAGCTGGTCGCGGGCGCCCTGGCTCATGCCTCGCACCGCCAGCCGCACTCCATCCGGGCGCTGGCCGAGGAGCATCTGCCGGTCGTCTTCGTAATCCATCACCAGGCCGCCGAAACTGCCCCGCGTAATTCGGGCGAAAATTTCGCTGGCGCGGCGCAACACCGGCCCCTGATGGCGTTCCCGGTACGCTTGGGCGACGCGCGTCACGATGGCGCCGGCCAGCCGGGCGCGGGCATAGGCGCGGGCGTGCCGGGCGATGCGCTCGGTCGTCTCCTCGGCTTCCTGCTGCGCCCAGGCGGCGGCATCGCCCCCGTCAATCGCGTCGAAAGCCCGGCGCGCATCCAGGTCCGCCGCATGGGCGGTTTCAACGTCGGTTTCCCGTTCGCGGATCAGCGGCTCCAATTCATCCAGGCGGGCGTTGGCGGCGGCCAGGTCTGCGCCCTCGACTTCGGCCAACACCTCAGCCAGCGGGCGGGCGGCGCCGCGCACCAGTTGCTCCTCGATTTCCGCCACCCGGTCGGTCAGCCGGCGTTTGTGGGCCGAATCCTCTTCCAGCGCCATTAATTGATCCGGCGCTTCCACGCCCGCTTGTCGCGCCAGTTCCGCCAGCCGGTCGCGCTGGATCGCTGCGGCAGTTTCCGCCTGCCCTAACCGATGCTGCTCCCGCGCAATGGCGGCATCCAATTGCTGGCGCCGCTGATCCGCGTCCCGCGCCTGGCTGAGCGCGCCATACAGGGTGAACGCGACCCGGTCGGCCTCCACGTCCTCCACCGGTTCGGCCACCTCCTGCGCCAGGTAAGCCAGCGCCTCGGCAAACGCGGAGCACGCCGCCTGTTCCTTGCAGGCTTCGTTGGCGAACGTTGCCAGTGCGTTCAGAACCTGGGCGAGTTGGTCCCACTGGTCCAGGCGAACCCGCGCCTCCGCCGGCAATGCGGCGGGCGGCAACCGCAACGCAGTGGTCGCCGCCTGCCATTGTTCCTGCCAGCCCGTGCGTTTCCCAGCCAGGCCGGCGCGTTGGGCGGCCACCCCGCGTAGTTCGGTTTCGGTTTGGGCGATGCGCTGCTCGAGCGTAGCGCGTGTCGCCGCCTGCCGGCGGCCCTGCTCGATGGCCGCTTTGGCGCGACCGAGCGCAGTGGGCAGGACTTCGTCTTCAGCCAGACCGGGCAGGCCATAACTGCGCAACGCCTGATCGAATGCCTGGCGTGTCGCGGTCAACGCCGTTGCGACCTCACGCTGTTCCCGCCGCAGGGTTTCCAGCCGGGCGGAACGTTCGACCAGCAGCGCCTGCTTTTGCAGCCATTCCGCCGCCGCGCCGGGCGACAGATCAGGCCGATGGAGCGCGCGGGCGATTTCGGCCCAGCGGGCGTCGAGTTGGCTGCGTTCCGTCGCCAGCGCCGCGAACCGGTGCGCGAGATTGGCGCGTTCCTGCTGCATATCGGCGATGCGCTGACGCAAGCTCTCGACGCTGGCGGCCCGCTTGGCGTCGGCGTGCAGCAGATCGGCCAGGCGGTCGGCTTCGCGCAGGGCCGCTTCAAACGCTGCCGGCAACGATTGCCCCGCCGCGTAGTCCGCCGCCAGCCGGTCGGGATCGGCGGCGCGCTCGATATACGCCCGGCGAATCCGTCGCCAACCGTCGTCACGCCGCTGCCGGGCCTGGGGAACCTGATCGTGGGTGACGATTTCACCCGCGGCGGCCAGAGCGCGCAATTCCCGTTCCCGCTCGCCAAGATCCCGTTGCAGGATGCGGTCCTGATCCGTGAGCGAGCGTTCCTCCTCGGCGCATTGCCGATAGCGGTCGCCGATTTCGTTCACCGTGGCCAGCAACGGGACCCGCAGCGCGATCAGGTCGTCGAGCGATCCATCCCACAACGCCGCCGCGGCGCGGGCGAGCGCGGTCGCCAACTCGCTGATTTCGCGGGTCAACTGGGCGTGCTGGGCCGCCAGGTCGCCGGGCGCGGCGGCCTGTTCGCGCGCCGCTTCGAGCGGGTCGAACGGCAGGGGCGGCGGCTGGGCTTCCAGTTCGTCCCGCAGGCGCTGGAGCGTTCCAGCCAACGTGCGTTCCCGCTCCTCCAGTTGCTCGTCCTTGATCAGCCAGGCATCGTGCTCCTTCATCAGCGCCTCCACCCGCGCCCGCGTCGTGGGCGAAGGCAGCAGCGCGCGCACCTGCTCCGGCAATTCGGCGGGCGCCGGTTCCGTAGCCAGCGCCGAGTCAATGGCCGCTGCCTGGGCGGCCAGCGTTTGGCGCACGACGGCGAGTTCCGCTTCGATCCGGGGCAGGCGCTCCAACGCGCCCCGGTAGTCCTTCGCTCCATGGTGCAGCCGCTCGATGGCGCTGGCGTGGGCCAGCAACGCCTCGCGCACCTGGAGCGTGGCGCGCTGCTGCTGTAAATCTTCCAGCGCCGCCCGCGCTTCCCGCTGATTTTCCAGGGCGGCGCGCAGGCGTTCTTCGGTCTTGATCCGTTGCTGTCGCGCCTCGGGCGGCAGCAGCGGCACCGCCGCGAGCGTAGCCAGCTCCTGCAATTTCGCGGCGCGCTCCGCCGCCAGCGGCAGGTGGGCGACGACCCGGGCCAGCCGGCGCTGCTCGCCGCGCAGATTCATCAGTTCCACCCGCAGTTCCGCATGTTTCCTGCCGGTTTGGCGCTGGAGCCGTTCGGCCTGTTCCCAGGCGGAAGAGCGCACCGTGGCGTCGCGCATCCGCTTGCGCTGCTCGTCCAGTTGGCGGAGGGCGATATTGATCAGGGGTTTGGTGGTGGCCTGCGGGCGGAACAGTTTGTCCGCCTCGGCGTTGAGCGCGCCGGACAACTGGCGCAGATGGGCCAGTCCCGCCGCTGCGGCGAACAGGCTTTGGCCAATCTCGCCCTTGCCTTCCAGCAAGGCTTCGCTGCCGCGCGTCAGTCCGTCGAGATCCAGGCCGAACAGGGCGCGATACAAGCCTTCATCCAGCCCGCCCAGCACGCGGATCAGGGTGTCCTCGGCCAGCGGCCGGTCGGTGAGTTCCTCGCCGCTGGCTTCGTCCAGCGCGAACAGGGTTTGCTTGCGCGCTTTGCGCCGCATCACCGCCAACCGTCCGTTGCTGGCGGTCGCCAGCACCGCGCCGACCCGCAACTGGGGATGGGGATGCACGAAGTTGTCGTTGGTGCGTTCCTCGATGCCGAACAGCAGGCCGACGAGGGCGCGCAGCGTGGTGGATTTGCCGGCTTCGTTGGGACCGTAAATGACATGAAAATCCGGCCCGCCGGCGAAATCGAGATATCGTTCCGAAAACGCGCCGTAAGCCTTGAGATAGAGGCGTTCGATTTTCATTCGACCCCTCCTTCCTCCCCGGCCAGCCGCGCCAGCAGATCCGACTCCACCTCCCCCAGCAGTTCGATCAGACCGTCAGCCTCATCCAAACGCGCGGCGGTGCGCAAATCCACCGGCAGCTTTTGCAATAACTCGCCCAGCGCCTCGCCGGTCACGGCGCGCAGCAGGGCAGCGTCTTCGCCGAACCGGCGCAATTCGCGCACCAGCAAGCCAATGGGATCATCGCGTTCGGCGATACGGTTGAGGTCGAGAGGCGGACGGGTGCGAAATTCGATTTTTTCGAGCCAGGCCCGCCCGTTCGAGGCTTGAACGGCGACGCTGCGGAGGTTCTGCTCCACCGTTTCGGGCTGAGCGGCCAGCACACGATGTAAAGGACCGCTGCCCTGCAACCGGACCCGCACCGCCAACGCGCGATCTCCCACTTCAGCCAACCGTTGCCGCAGATTCAGCAGGGCCGCTTCCAGCAGCGCCTCCTGGTCGGACAGATCGCTGATGTCGAGCGCCAGGTTGTCCCAGCGCATGACATCCAGTGCAATGGCCTGGTGGGTCATTTCGCCGTCTTCGACCGTCACCAGGGCGCAACCCTTGGGGCCGGTTTCGCGGATGTGCCGGCCCTGGGTGTTGCCCGGATAGACCACCCAGGGCTCGCGGCACGCGACTTCGGCGGCGTGGACGTGACCGAGCGCCCAGTAGTCGTAACCCTTGCCGCGCAGCACGTCGAGCGTGGTCGGGGCGTAGGGATCGTGGCCGGGGCGACCATCGAGCGAGGTGTGCAACAGCCCCAGGTTGAAGCAGCCGGCAATCGGCGCCGGATAGCTGGCCGCCAGGTCGGCTTGCACGACGGCGGTGGCGAAGCTTTGGCCGTGCAACGCGACGCCGAAATCGTCGAAAACCCGGGTTTCAGGCCGGGCATCCGCCAGCAAATGGACGTTTTTCGGCAGGCGCAGGGCCTTGGTGAGCCGGCTGGCGGCATCGTGGTTGCCGCGCACCAGCACGACGGCGATGCCCTCCTCGGCCAGTCGGGTCACGCCCCGGATGAAAAACAGTCCGGTGTTGTGATCGGGCCAGTCGCCGTCGTAGAGATCGCCGGCGATGACCACGAAATCCACTTGATGGTCGAGCGCGGCGGCGACCAGATTGTCGAACGCGCGGCGGGTGGCCCCCCGCGCCTCGTCCACCGGCGCGCCGTCGTACCGGTCGAGGCCGCGCAGTGGGCTGTCAAGGTGCAAATCGGCGGCGTGCAGGAAACGCATGGCGGGGAGTAGTGATGCTGCTCAGGGTTCGATCCGGGTGCCCAGCACCTTCAGGAACGCACTCAGCCAGGCCGGATGGGCGGGCCAGGCCGGCGCGGTGACCAGGTTGCCGTCTACATGGGCCTGATCCAGACCGATAGCGGCATGGCAACCGCCGGCGCGCTCCACATCGGGACCGACCGCCGGGTAGGCCGAGCAGGTTCGGCCTTCCAGCACGCCCGCCGCCGCCAGCACCTGCGCGCCGTGACAGATGGCGGCGATAGGCTTGTGGGCCGTAGCGAAGTGACGGACGATCTCGATGACTTTGGGATTCAGGCGAATGTATTCCGGCGCCCGCCCGCCGGGGATCACCAGGGCGTCGTAATGCTCCGCCTGAACTTCGGCGAACGTCGCATTGAGGGTGAAATTGTGGCCCGGTTTCTCGCTGTAGGTCTGCGCGCCGTCGAAGTCATGCACGGCGGTGCGCACCTGTTCGCCGGCCTGCTTGTCCGGGCAGACGGCCTCGACCGTGTGTCCGACCATGTGCAGGGCCTGAAACGGCACCATCACCTCATAATCTTCCACGTAATCGCCGACCAGCATCAAAATTCGTTTGGCGCTCATTAGGGCACTCCTGAGAGTTTGCGAGGGTTTTGAATTTCACAACGGTGGAGAATAATCCCTACTGTAATTTTTCCTGCAACAAGCAGTCAGCAATCACAGCTCGTTGTGCTCGATGTGGTCTGAATCCACCATGGGGGTCACAAATAGCCCTATCATGGAAAAATT
>CALMNY010000134.1 GCA_937872125.1 uncultured Candidatus Competibacteraceae bacterium
CCGGACGATTTGCAAGGCCGGCTGACGGTGATAGTCGCCAATCTGGCCCCGCGCAAGATGCGCTTTGGCGTATCCGAGGGCATGGTGCTGGCCGCCGCCGGGGGTAACGGAATCTACCTGCTCAGCCCCGACAGCGGCGCAGAACCGGGGATGCGGGTCAGATAATTCCGAGCCATTCACACCTTTGACCTGGAGCATGACCAATGCTTGACCTCGCCACTACCCGCCTCGGCATCGTGGGTCTCGGCTATGTGGGCCTGCCGCTGGCGGTTGAATTCGGCAAGCAGTTCCCGACGCTGGGCCTGGACATCAACGAGGCGCGCATCCGCGAACTGCAAGCCGGAACCGACAGCACGCTGGAAGTGACTTCCGAGGAGTTGCGGCGGGCTGAGCATCTGCGCTACACCCACCGCATTGAAGATCTGGCCGGCTGCAACGTCTACATCGTCACCGTGCCGACGCCGGTGGATGAATACAAGCGCCCGGACTTCAGCCCGCTGATCGGCGCCAGCACCACCGTCGGCAAGTTGCTGAAACCGGGCGATGTGGCCATCTACGAATCCACCGTCTACCCCGGCGCGACCGAGGAAGTTTGCGTCCCGATCCTGGAGCGGGAATCGGGCCTGCGCTTCAACGTGGATTTCTTCGCCGGCTACAGCCCGGAGCGCATCAACCCCGGCGACAAGGAACACCGCGTCACCACCATCCGCAAGGTTACTTCCGGCTCCACCCCGGCAGTCGCCGACTTCGTGGATGCGCTGTACCGGCGCATCATCACTGCTGGCACCCACCGGGCCTCCAGCATTCGGGTGGCGGAAGCGGCCAAGGTCATCGAGAACACCCAACGCGACGTCAACATCGCCCTGATCAACGAACTGGCGCTGCTGTTCAACCGCCTGGGCATTGACACCGAGGAAGTGCTGCTCGCCGCTGGCTCCAAGTGGAATTTTCTGCCGTTCCGGCCGGGACTGGTGGGCGGGCACTGCATCGGCGTGGACCCCTACTACCTGACCCACAAGGCGCAGGAGATCGGCTTTCACCCGGAAATGATTCTGGCGGGTCGGCGCACCAACGACGGCATGGGCGCTTACGTCGTGCAACGAGTGGTCAAACTGATGAACCAGCGCCGGATCGCGGTGATGGACGCCAACGTGTTGATCCTGGGGCTGACCTTCAAGGAAAACTGCCCGGATTTGCGCAACACCCGGGTGGTGGACATCATCCAGGAATTCCGCGACTACAACGCCCACGTTGATGTCTACGATCCCTGGGTGGAGCCGCAAGAGGCCCTGCACGAATATGGCGTCGAACCGATTGCCGAGCCAAAACCGGGCTATTACGACGCCATTATCCTGGCGGTGGCGCACCAGCAGTTTCGGGAGATGGGCGTCGAACGAATCCGGGCGCTGGGCAAGCCGGATTCGGTGCTGTTCGACGTGAAGTACCTGTTTCCCGCTGCCGACGTGGACGGCCGGCTATGAAAATTCTGGTCACGGGCAGCGCCGGTTTCATCGGCTCGACGCTGGCGTTGCGTCTGCTGGAGCGCGGCGACGAGGTCGTGGGTTTCGACAATCTGAACGATTATTACGACGTGAATCTGAAGCGGGCGCGGCTGGCCCGGTTACAGGTCTATCCCGGCTTTACCGAGGTGCGCGCCAGTCTGGAAGATCAGACGCTGCTGACCAACACCTTCGCCCACCACCAGCCGCAACGGGTGGTCAATCTGGCTGCCCAAGCCGGAGTGCGCTACTCCATCCAGAATCCCCGCGCCTACGTGGATTCCAACCTGGTCGGTTTCGTCAACGTGCTGGAAGCCTGCCGCCATCATGGGGTCGAACATCTGGTGTACGCCTCGACCAGCTCGGTGTACGGCGCCAACACCCGGATGCCGTTTTCGGTTCACGATAACGTGGATCATCCGCTCAGCCTGTACGCAGCGACCAAGAAAGCCAATGAGTTAATGGCCCATACCTACAGCCATCTCTACGGCCTGCCGACGACCGGTCTGCGCTTTTTCACCGTCTACGGTCCCTGGGGCCGACCGGATATGGCGCTGTTCCTGTTCACCCGCGCCATTCTGGCTGGTGAACCGATTGACGTATTCAACTACGGCCACCACCGGCGGGATTTCACCTACATTGACGACATCGTCGAAGGTGTGATTCGGGTGCTCGACCGGGTGGCGACGCCTGATCCCGACTGGTCGAGCGACGCGCCAGACCCGGCCACCAGCCGCGCGCCTTATCGGCTGTACAACATCGGCAGCCACCGGCCGGTCGAGTTGATGCGCTATATCGAGGTGCTGGAGGACTGCCTGGGCCGCAAGGCGATCAGGAACCTGCTGCCGATGCAGC
>CALMNY010000135.1 GCA_937872125.1 uncultured Candidatus Competibacteraceae bacterium
AGAGGTCAGAGATCAGAGGTCAGAGATCAGAGGTCAGAGGTGGTTACCATTCGCTCAAGCGGGTCGGCGAGGGTGAAGTGTAGCGCAATCCCGGTTGGGAATGGCGGTGGGGATGGCTACCAGTAGCTTCACTACGAGGGCTGCGCCCGGCGTGTGACCTGGGCTTTCAAACGGTCCACCGGCAACTGCATCACCTCCTGACCTCAATCTTTATCTCTCGAAGACTATACTAACGTCTAACCGGAATCACCGATGGCGGAACCAGCCTCTTGCCGATTCAAACCGGTTCCATCGTCAAATTTTGACCTTTCCGATCAGACCCTCTCTGAGATCCCCCATGGCTCATGAATCGCCTGCCGTTCCTCTGTTAGTTCCCAGTCAGGAGTTCCTCGCTGCCCTGCTGGCCGGCGACCGTCCGCAATGCGTGGCCCTGACCGAGCAGGCGCTGGCGTCGGGGATTAATGTGACCGAGCTTTACCAGCGGGTTTATGAGCCGGCGTTGTATCAGATCGGTCAATTGTGGGAGGCTAATCGAATTTCTGTCGCCACCGAGCACATGGCCACCGCGATCATCGAAAGCCTGCTCAATCAGGTCTATCCCCGCGTGATCTCGGCGCGCCGCGCCGGTCGCCTCATCGTGGTCAGCACGGCGCCAGGCGAACTCCATCAGATCGGCGCCAAGATGGTGTGCGACGTGTTCGAAATGCACGGCTGGGATGCGGTCTACACGGGAGCCGGCGCCACCGTCGCAGAGATATTGGGCGTGGTGCGCGCGCAGCGGCCCGATTGTGTCGGTTTATCGCTGAGCGTCGGTTTTCATCTCAACCAGCTTCAGGACATGTTGACGGCGATTCGCGCTGAATTTCCCGACTTGCCGGTGCTGGTGGGCGGTCAGGGGTTGCGGCGGATCGGGATGACGCCGATTCAGACGCCCGGGGTGCATTACCTCGCCGATCTGGATGCGTTGCGTGACTTTATTTTCACGCTCACGTCGGGATGACAGCCCTGATGAACGCCAGCGACGTGCTGGATCGCTGGACAGCGGAACTGGCGAGCGTGCGTCATGACAGCATGGCCTTGGCCATCGGCGTATTTGCGCGGGACGGGGTGGCCCTGTATCTCAATCAGGGTATGGCGGTGATTCTGGGCGGCGCGGCGCCGGATCAGCCGCGCCATCACTATCTGGTCAACCCGCCGTTTGAGACCCTGGTAAATCTGGACGGGGAAGGGCTGATATTCAACGGCTGGCTGACAGTCGGCGATGGCTACCAGCGCATCCACACCCTGCGGGCGCGCGTCTGGCGCAAGACCGGCCACTGGCTGATCGCCGGCGAGTTTGATGCGCCGGAACTGGACCGGCTAACCCGGGAACTGGTGCGCACCAATCAAGAAATCAATAACCTGCAACGTGAACTGATCCGCAAGAACACCCGGCTCTCGCAAACCCTCGATGAATTGCGGACCACCCAGGCGATGCTGGTTCATGCCGAGAAGATGAATGCGCTGGGGCAACTAATGGCGGGAGTGGCGCATGAGATCAACAATCCCCTGGCGTTCGTCATCGGAAATCTGAGCTGCCTGCGTGATTCGATAGAGACCGTCACCCAGGCCTATCAGCACCTGGAAGCCCTGGCGCCGACGGAACCCGCCGCTGTCCTCCGCCGCCGGTACGACCTGGACTTCATTCTGGAGGATTTCACCGAACTGTTGAGCGCGACCGATGACGGCCTGGCGCGTATCCGGAAGATCATCACCGATTTGCAAACCTTTTCCCGCCACAATGAAGCCGAGCGCAAAACCGTGGACTTGACGGAAAACCTGCGCAGCACTGTGGCCCTGGCCCATCCCGAATTGCGGCGGCGCCGCGTCGAAGTTCGGTGGGCGTTGTCCCGGTTACCGCCGGTCGAGTGCGATCCGGCGGAACTCAATCAGGTGTTTATGAACCTGATAGTCAACGCCGCTCAGGCGATAGCGGATGGCGGCGTCCTGACCGTTGGCGGCGAACCGCGCGCCGAGGGCGGCGTGCGCCTGTGGTTTCAGGACACCGGCCCCGGCATCCCGCCGGAGATCATCGGGCGCATTTTCGATCCTTTTTTCACTACTAAACCGGTCGGTAGTGGTACGGGTCTGGGCCTGAGCGTTTCCTATACTATTGTGGTCAAGCGCCACGGTGGGCGCCTCGAAGCCGCCTCCGTTCCCGGCCAGGGAGCGACCTTCACCATCGAGTTGCCCGAACGGTTGCCCTGATCTGCCAGCGAGAGATGCATCGTTTATGTCCGTACCCACCTTGATGAGCCGCCTGCGGGAAGCGACCCGCCAAGCCCATGATCGCCTGGAAACCCTGCCCTATTTTCAGGCGCTGGAGCGGGCGGAATTGCCCATGGAAAGCTATGTCGGATATTTGCGGGCCATGGCGGTGCTGCATAGCGTGCTGGAGCATCAAGTCGCCCGGACTGAAGACGCGCGCCTGAACGCGGTCTGGCGGGAAAACCTGCGGCGTTTCCCGCAACTTCAGGCCGATCTGGGCTTTTTCGCTGGACGGGCGGCGCTGGACATCGCCCCGGCCCACGATGCGGCGGGCGCGCTCGCCGACTCTATTCTGCGGCGTGCGGTAATGCAGCCCGTCTCGCTGCTGGGCTATCTCTACGTTCTGGAAGGCTCCATTGGCGGCGCCCAGGTCCTGGCGCCTCGGTTTCGCCGGGCCTTTGGCCTGGATGAGCGCCAGGGTCTGGCCTATCTAAGCTGGGATCCAGCAGTGGCCAGCGAACGCTGGCGGGATTTCGGCGACTGCATGAATGCGGCACCCGTAGATGCGGCGGAGAGCGAAGCGATTATCGCGGCGGCCCGCGAGGCCTTTGCCGGCATCGAACGGGTGTTGACGGTGCTTTATCCGTTTGACGCCCGCCGTTTGACGCGCAAAGTCACCGCACTGAACCCGGAAGCCGGCTCGCATCCGGCGCCAGAAGATCCGGACGAAGTGGAAGCGGCGGTGCGTGCCGGCGCACGGTGCTGGCGGGAATATCCGTATTTTCCCTGGCGCTACGGTGAACGCGGCTGGCGCTTTACCGTCAGCGACGGCGCCTGGCTGGTCACCCTGACGGTGCTGGATCAGGCCGTGGTGGACGCTCAGGTCGCCTGGCTGGCGGGTGTGCTCAGCGCGCGCGGAATGCCCAGCCTCCTCCTGCAACGCCATCTGGAACTGCTGTATGAAGAACTGGTGGGGCGGATACCCCGGCGGGCCGGCGCCGGCTACAGCCGGCTGCTGGCGGCCGCCGACCGGCTGGCGGAACAGCGCCGGGCGCTGATCGCGGATGTTGATCTCGACGCCATCAGCCGCCAGTTTGCCGAGGCAGTGGGACCGGACTGGCGCGCGCGCCTGCCGGGAACGGGCGCGCTGCTGGTCTGCGCCGTCGCTGATCAGGCGCGCGGCCTGGAATCGGCGGTGACCAGTCTGGAAGGCTGGTTCACCGATCCACAACGGTTTCCCCAGCCCTGGATTGATGCTGTCCACACGGCGCTGGACACGGCCAAAACCCGGAGGCGATCCTGATGACGGCCATGCTGAACGCCAGCGCACCGCGCGCGGCTGAAGGGAGTTCGTCGCCCACGCCTCAGGACCGGGTGCGGGTGCTGGTGGTTGACGATGAACCGGAAGTGCTCAATACGCTGAACCGGCAATTGCGGCGGGATTTTGAAGTGCTGATCGCCCATGACGCCGAAGCCGCGCTGGCGCTCCTCGATCAACACGCCGTGCAGGTGATCATATCTGACGAGCGGATGCCCCGGATCACCGGCTGCCAGTTGCTCACTCAGGTCCGGGAACGCAACCCTCACATTGTGCGCCTGTTGCTCACCGGTTATGCCGATCTGGCGGTGGTGATCGAGGCGATCAATCAGGGACACATTTACCGGTACATCACCAAGCCCTGGAATCCGGTGGAAATTCGCACCATTGTCCGCGAGGCGGGCGAGCGCTACTGGTTGCGGGTCCACAATCAACAGTTGCTCGCTGAATTACGCCTGCTTAACGAACAACTGGAGCACAAGGTGGAGGTCCGCACCGCCGAGGCGCGCGCCGCCAGCGCGGCCAAGAGCGAATTCCTGGCGCAAATGAGCCACGAGATTCGCACCCCGCTCAATGGGGTGCTCGGTCTGGCTCAGGTGCTGAGCCGGGAGCCGCTCGCCCCGAACCAGCGCGCGCTGGTCGAACGCATTCAGGCGTCTGGCCAGACGTTGCTGATGATCCTCAACGATATTCTGGATTTTTCCAAGATCGAAGCCGGCCAGCTCCGTATCGAACGCCGGCCGTTCAACCTGGCGAGCTTGCTGACCCGGATCAAGAACCTGCTCGGCCCAGCCGCGCGTTCCAAAGGACTCGAACTTCGCATCGCACCCCCCGCCGACCCGCTGGGTCTCCTGCTGGGCGACGGGTTGCGGCTGGAGCAAGTGCTGGTCAACCTGACCGGTAACGCCATCAAGTTCACCGAGCAGGGCGTGGTGACGCTGACGATCCAGGTGCTGGAGGCCAGCGCCACCGACGTGTGGCTACGCTTCGAGGTCCGGGATACCGGCATTGGCATATCCACCGAAGCTCTGGCCCGCCTGTTCACTCCCTTCACCCAGGCCGATGCGGGCATCACCCGGCGCTACGGCGGCACCGGGCTAGGCTTGTCAATCTGCAAGCGGCTGATGGAATTGATGGGCGGGGTGATCCGGGTAGAGAGCCAGGTCGGCCAGGGCAGCCTCTTCTGGTTCGAGTTACCGTTCCCCCGGACGGCGGGCGAGTCCATGCCCGATCCCGGTCCTGCGCTGGCGTGGCCGGCGAAGCCGCAGCTCACGGGCTTGCAAGTGCTGGTAGTGGACGACAGTGCTATCAACCGGGAAGTGGTCGAGCGGGCGCTGGCGCAGGAAGGCGCGACCGTGATGCTGGCGGCCGACGGTCAACAGGCGGTGCAACAGCTCAAAGCCCGGCCCGAGGGCTTCGATGCCGTGCTGATGGATGTGCAAATGCCGGTGCTGGATGGCCTGACCGCGACCCGGCTGATCCGCAGTGATCTGGGTCTGACCGCGTTGCCGATCCTTGCCCTCACCGCCGGGGGGCTGGCCGACCAGCAAGCCGCGGCGCGGGAAGCGGGGGCCAACGCGGTCCTGACCAAGCCGCTGGATTTGGAGCAACTGACGACGACTCTGCTACGCTGGGTCAAGCGCCAGCCCGAGGCGGCGCCCGCCCTGGGACAGCAACTCGAGGACTTGAGCGTGGCCAGCGCGCCCTGGCCCCAGCAGGCGGCAGACCCGGTTCCAGCGGGGCTGGCGCACCCGGGAAAAACCCCGGCGGCCGCAGCGCCGGACACACCCCTGCGCTCCCTAGACACCGCCATTCTGCACCCGAAGGTGCGGGCCTTGGCGGCTATGCTGGAAATCGGCCAGAACAAGGCCCGGAAGCTCAGCGCGGAAATCGAGGCCCTGCTGGCTGGAACCGAATTACAAAAACCTTATGCCCCGATTGCCCAGGCCATTGCCCACCTCAACTTTGAGGCCGCACTCAATGACCTGCGGGCGCTCGCCCAACAACAGGGCTGGAACTGGCCCTGAGCCGTGCATATGCCCTCACTGCATTCCCTCACTCACGCCAACACGCAAAACTGTTGATCATGGCATCGGCGGAACCAGCAGCGCCGGATCAATTCGCGCGTCGCGCCAGTTCATCCGCCAGTCCAGATGCGGCCCGGTGACGCGGCCGCTTTTGCCCACCGTGGCAACGGGGTCGCCCTTGCGCACGTGCTGGCCGACCTGGACATCAATCCGGTCGAGGTGCATCAGGGTGGAACTGAGCCGATGACCATGATCAATAATCAACGTCGCGCCGGTATAGTACAGATCCGGTTCGGCCAGCGTCACGACGCCATCCGCCGGGGCGCGCACCGGCGTTCCGACCGGCGCAGCGACATCCACGCCGTAATGCGGCTGGCGCGGCTCGCCGTTGAGGATGCGCTGACTGCCGTAGACGCCGCTGATGCGCCCGATCACCGGCCAGGCAAAGCCGCTCAGAAACCCGGCTTGCGGAATGTCCCGCTGGCGGGCCGCATCTACCCGGGCGTTTTCGCGGCGGATGCGTTCGAGCACGGCGGGCGGCGGCGTCACTTTGTCGGGTGGCAGGCCGTTGAGGCGCTGGATGTTGTATTGGCGCTGGGCGATCATCAGCGCCCGGTCCTCGCGCCCGCCATCAGGATAGAGGATGGTCCACCGCCCGCTGGGCGGCGCATCGCGGCTAAAGCCGAATACAAACGCGCCATCGGGGCCGACTTTGACCGGTTGGCCGTTCAACGTCATCCGGGTTCCCGGCAACGCCTGGCCGATGATCAACCCGCCCTGGGTCCATTGCCCCTGCCAGGGCAGTTCTCCGGCGCTGGCTGTCAGCAACCACAGCATTAAACCCATCAATCCCCATCCACGTCGCATCGCCCGTCTCTCCAGATCCTGTCAATAACATTGTTGGCAATAGGCGCATTGCCCAGGCCCGCGCTATAGTACAAGGCTAAACAGGAACGCGCCGGCTGGCAAAATCATCCTACCCCCATCAGATTACACCCACACAGGAGAAGGCATGGCCCAGCATTACGATCTTATCGCCATCGGCGGCGGCAGCGGCGGTCTGTCAGTGGTGGAACGGGCCGCCCGGTACGGCGCTCGCTGCGCCCTGGTCGAAGCCAGCCGACTCGGCGGCACCTGCGTCAATGTCGGCTGCGTGCCGAAGAAAGTGATGTGGTACGCCGCGCATCTGGCCCACGCGCTCGACGATGCGCCCGGTTACGGCTTCCGGCTGGATTACTTCGGTTTCGACTGGCAAAAACTGAAACTAGCGCGCGACCGGCTGGTGAGCGACATCAATGAATGGTATCTGGGCTATCTGGCCGAGGCCGGCGTCACGCTGCTGCGCGGCTTCGCCCGGTTCGCCGATGCGCATACCGTGCAGGTTGGCGGCGAACGCTACCAAGCCGACCATATCGTCATCGCCACCGGCGGCCGGCCCCAAGTTCCCGACGTGCCCGGCGCTCAATTCGGTATCACCTCGGACGGCTTTTTCGAGCTGAACACCTGCCCGGCGCGCGTCGCCATCGTCGGCAGCGGCTACATCGCGGTGGAACTGGCGGGAATGCTGCACGCGCTGGGGGCCGAAGTCACCCTGCTGGTCCGCAAGGATCAGGTCTTGCGCGCGTTCGACGCCATGCTGCGCGAACAGGTGCTGGAACGGCTGCGCGAGGATGGCATCACCGTGTTGACCCACACCCAGGTTCGGGCGGTGGCGCGACTGGCCAGCGGCGCGCTCAGCCTGCATTGCGAAGGACCGGGCAGCGCCCCGAATGTGAACGCCGTGCTGTGGGCGATTGGGCGCGCGCCGAATACCGACGCGCTCGATCTGGCGGCGGCGGGGGTGACGCTGAATCCGAATGGTTTTATTCCCACCGACCCGTATCAGAACACCAACGTGCCCGGCGTTTACGCGATTGGCGACGTGACCGAGCGGTTCCACCTGACCCCGGTGGCGATTGCCGCTGGCCGGCGGTTGGCGGACCGGCTGTTCGGCGGCCAGCCGGAACGCCATTTGCCCTACGAGAACATTCCCACGGTGGTCTTCACCCATCCGCCCATCGGCGCGGTCGGCCTGACCGAGGAGGAAGCACGCCAACAATATGGCGATGCGGTGCGGATTTATCAGACCCGATTCCGCCCGATGTATCACGCCTTCACGGCCCGCCAGCCCCAAACCGTCATGAAGCTGGTCTGCGTCGGGGCGGAAGAAAAAATCGTGGGTTGTCATCTGATCGGCGAGGGCGCGGACGAGATGCTGCAAGGCTTCGCAGTCGCCATCCGCATGGGCGCGACCAAGCGCGATTTCGACGACACGGTCGCCATTCACCCCACGAGTGCGGAAGAACTGGTCACGATGCGCTGAACGCGAAAAGACTTGGCCCACGGAAGACACGGAAAACACGGAAGATGCGGAAAGGCCTACGGTGCGCTAAACGCGAGGATACTTGAGATGAAGCGTCTGCTATTTGCGATTTTTATCATGCTGCTGGCCGCCTGCGCCAACCGACCCGGCGATGGCGATATCGAGCGGCAAGTCAACGAGCGGCTGTTGCGCGAGGGCGGCAGTCTCTATGTCGTCGAGAATTTTCGCAAAACCAATGGCTTCGAGCCTGGCCAGAATGTCTATGTCGCCGAAGTGGAATACGATCTGGTATTCCAGAAGAGCCTGGCCGATCTGGCGATCAACCTGCGCGACAGCCAGGATCCCTTGCTGGCCGGGCTGGACCTGGTGGCGCTGGGCATCAAATACGGTCAGTTCCAGGCCGGCGAACGCCGCCATCGCGCTGAGAAAGCCACCTTCCACAAAACTGAACGGGGCTGGCTGCTCCAAGACGACCGCTGATGCCCCCCACCGAGAGAACCGCTATGCCGATTCGTCCGTTTGAACAGCATGTCCCGCGTATCCATCCCTCCGCTTATGTGGATGACACCGCTGTGGTGATCGGCGAGGTCGAAATCGGCGAGGACAGCTCGGTCTGGCCGTTGTGCGTGATTCGCGGCGACATCCAGAGCATCCGCATCGGCGCGCGCACCAGCATCCAGGACGGGACCATCATTCACGTCACCCACGACAGCCGGTTTTGTCCGGGCGGCCAGCCCACTCAAATCGGCAATGATGTCACAGTCGGCCACAAGGTCATCCTGCACGCCTGTACGATTGAGGATTACTGCCTGATCGGCATGGGCGCCATCGTGATGGATAAGGCGGTGGTGCGGTCGCGAGTGACCATCGGCGCTGGCAGCGTGGTTCCGTCCGGCAAGGTGCTGGAGAGCGGATTTCTCTATGTCGGCAGCCCGGTCAAACAGATCCGTCCCTTGAATCCCCGCGAACTGGAATTCCTCGAATACTCGGCCCAGAACTACCGGCGACTGAAGGAGCGGCATCGGGGTTGATGGAGGCGTGATGCTGGAACAGCTCTTTGGGCTGAAAGCGTGCGGGACGACCGCGCGCACCGAAATCCTGGCCGGCCTGACCACCTTCCTGACGATGTCGGCCATTCTGTTCATCAACCCGGATATTCTCGGCCAGGCCGGCATGGACCGGGACGCCGTGTTCGTCGCGACCTGTCTGGCCAGCGCCATCGGCTCGCTGCTGATGGGCCTGCTGGCGAATTATCCCATCGGCCAGGCCCCCGGCATGGGCATCAACGCGGTGTTCACTTTCGGGCTGGTCAAGGGCATGGGCCTGCCGTGGGAAACGGCGCTGGGCGCGGTGTTTCTGTCCGGCCTGCTGTTCGTGCTGGTCAGCCTGCTGCGCATCCGGGAATGGTTCGTCAACGCCATTCCGGCCAGCCTTAAACACGCGATCACCGCCGGCGTCGGGCTGTTCCTCGCCCTGCTGGCCCTGCACGCCGCCGGCATCGTGGCCGCCAGCCCGGATACTCTGGTAACGCTCGGCAGCGTCAAGGCGCCGCCAGCCTTGCTGGCGATGGGTGGTTTTCTACTGATGGTCGTGCTCGATCAACGCGGTGTGCCCGGCGCGATCCTGATCGGTATTCTCGCGGTCACCGTGCTAGCGGTCGCCCTGGGTCTAAGCCCGTTCACCGGCGTATTTTCCGCTCCACCTTCGCTGGCGCCGACCCTGTTCAAGGCCGACGTTCGCGCCGCACTGGACCCGGCAGTGCTGGGAGTGGTGCTGAGCTTCTTTCTGATGAGCCTGTTCGAGACTTCGGGTACGCTGATTGCCATCGCTCAGCGCGGCGGTTTCCTCGATGCCCAAGGGCGCTTGCCCCGGTTGGACCGGGCGCTGCTGGCCGACAGCACGGCGATCAGTGCGGGCGCGCTACTGGGCACATCCAGCACGACCAGTTATCTGGAAAGCACCACCGGCATCAGCGCCGGGGGTCGCACCGGTTTGACCGCTGTGGTGATTGCCCTGCTGTTTCTGGCCAGTCTGGCGTTTGCGCCGCTGGCGTTGATGGTGCCGACCTATGCGACTGCGCCGGCGCTGCTGTACGTCGCCATCCTGATGCTGCGCAGCCTGGCCGAACTGGACTGGAACGACCTGACCGAGAGCGCCCCGGCGGTATGTTGCGTCACCGTCATGGCGTTCACCTTTTCCATCGCCGACGGCATCGCTTTTGGGGTAATCAGCCACGTGCTGCTGAAATTATTGACTGGCCAGCATGACCGAATTGGTATGCCGATGGCGGTGGTGGCCGGACTATTTCTGGCGCGCTATTTGTGGTTGTAACGGGACTCCTCACCGATCCATCAAGCTGGCCGGCGCCACCCGGCGCAGGAAGCCCGGAAACCAGGTTTCGCCAGGCAGCAGGCGCTGGGTCACGCCGCGATAGGTATCCCGGTCCAGCATCAGTTCGGTGAACGGCCGGGGCGAGGGGCACAGGGAAAACAGCGCAATCACGGCCAGATAGAGCACCGCCGTGCCGACCGGCTGGCCCAGACTGCCCAGGCTGAACGCGGTGCCGAAGGATTTTTTCAGCAGCTTCTTGCCGGACAGGTCCACGCTGTAAAACTCATCCAGCAGCAGATGGACGATGAAGCCCAGCGCGACGAACGTTCCGCACAGCCAGGCATGAGTGGCGGAGGCGGTGAAGACGTGGAAAGCGATGAGGATCGTGATCAGCCCGAAGCCGAGGCCCGCCGGGATGGAATGAATCAGCCCCCGATGGACGGTGGCCCGGTCGAACAGACCCAGCAGGCCGTAGCGGATGAACAGGAAGCAGACCAGCCACAGGATGACCAGTTCCACCAGCGAATAGCGGGTTCCGAACGTGAATACCACCAGGAACCCGGCCACCACCGCCAGCGTAGCGAGGACGATCCGAATCGGGATGGAGGTGGGGGAATCGAGGTCGGGCAGCAGGCCGCCAATGACTCCCAGTACGAAATAACCGATGACCGCCTGATGGGGAAACTGACCGGTCATCACCAGCACGGTGGCGGCCAGCCCACTGACCGCCGCCGCCCCCACCAGGTGGGTGTTGAAATCCGCCATTCCTAAACTCTTCGAGCGATTGATATCTGGCCTTTCGCCTTTCGCCTTTCGCCTTTCGCCTTTCGCCTTTCGCCTTTATCCCTGCAACAGCAGATTGCGCAGATCAATGATCGCGGCGTTAGCGCGGGAGATGTAGGAAGCCATGATCAGGGAATGATTGGCGACCATCCCGAAACCGGTGCCGTTGAGAATCACCGGACTCCAGATGAAACTCTGGGTGTTTTCCAGTTCGCGGATGATCTGCTTGACCGAGACCACGGCGTTCTTGTTGGCCAGCACGTCGGCAAAATCCACTTCCAGCGCCTTCAGGGTATGCACCAGCGCCCAGGTGTAGCCGCGCGCTTCGAAGAACACGTCATCAATCTTCAGCCACGGGGTCTTGACCTGCGTTTGATCGGGGGTCGGCGTGGACTGACGGGCGTTGGGATCGCCGGCCAGATCCAGATTGAAGCGGGTCTGGCCAACGCCGGCTGCCAGCCGCTGCGCCAGGCTGCCCAACCGCTTTTCGACCACCGCCAGATAGGCGCTCAGATTGTCGGCGCGGGTGAAGAACTGGCCGTCATACGCTTTGTCATCGGCGAGCCGGTTCAGATAACGGTACAGCGCCGCAATCCCATCGCGGTATTCCGATTCGCTGGACGGCAGAATCCAGGAGTCCGAGTCGTAGTTGAACTTCGGTTCGGCGACCTGCAAATCCTTGTCCTCGACCGACTGGGTCTGGGAACGGCTGAAGTCGTTGCGCAGGGAGCGCGCCAGATCGCGCAGTTCGGTCAGCGCCCCGTATTCCCAGTTCGGAATGTTATCCAGATAAACGCCCGGCGGCGTGATGTCGTTGCTGAGATAGCCGCCCGGCTTGTCCAGCAGAGTCTCGGCGATGTGGATGGCGCTGATGGTGGTCACATAGCCTGGCACCAGTTTCTTCTGCTCTTGTTTGGCCGTTTCCAGCGCATACTCGCGCACGTCGAACTCGCCCGGCGAGCGTGACCAGATAAACCCAAGCACGACGACGATGATAACGTAGGTGACCAGAAACAGGCCGAGCGTCCACCACAGGCCCTTTTCCTTCCAGGTGCGCGGATGGTAGTAGGTGGCGACCTTGGTGACTTTTTCGCCCAGTTTGGGTTTGGTTGCGGATGCGGATTCTTGAGCGTCCATGGGTATTCCTTAATTTTTGGGTGGGTTGCCGAACTTACAATTGTTGGATGCGCGTCCGTTGTTCTTCCAGCTTCGTCACAGCCAGTTGGAGTTCCGCCACGCGGGTACGTTCTTTCTCAACGACTTCCGCCGGAGCGCGGCCCAGGAAGTCGGCGTTGCCCAGCTTGGCGACGCCGCGTTCCGCCTCCTTGCGCAGCTTGGCGATTTCCTTATCGAGGCGGGTGGTTTCCGCCGCCTTGTCAATCAGGCCGGCCATGGGAATCAAAATCTTCATGTTGCCCGCCAGGGCGGCAGCAGCTTCCGGCATCGGTTCCTCCTCGCTCAGCCAGGCGATGGATTGCAGCCGGCCCAGCGTCATCAAGGCGCGACGCTGCCGCTCCAGCCGCGCCCGGTCCTCGTCCGCGCCCTGTTGCAACAGCACCGGCAGCGGTTTGCCGGGCGCGATGTTCATCTCGGCGCGGATGCGGCGCACGCCGACCAGGAATTGGCGCAGCCATTCGATCTCGGCCACTGCGGCGGCGTCCGTCAGCGCCTTGTCGGCCTCCGGGTAGGGCTGGAGCATGATGGAAATCCCCCCGCCTTCGGCGCCCCCCTTTGGCAAAGGGGGGTCAGGGGGGATTTTTCCGGCCAGCGGCGCGACCCGCTGCCAGATTTCCTCGGTGATGAACGGCATCAGCGGGTGCAACAGCCGCAACAGCGTTTCCAGCGTCTGCACCAGGGTTTGCCGCGTCCCGCGCTGAGCGGCCTCGGAACTGGCGGGATCGGTCAGCACCGGCTTGGACAGTTCCAGATACCAGTCACAGAACTCGTTCCAGGTGAACTCGTATAGGGCCTGTGCCGCCTGATCGAAGCGGTAACCCTGAATGGCGGCGTTGACTTCGGCGATGGTTTCCTGCAAGCGCGACCGAATCCAGCGGTCGGCCTGGCTGAGTTCGATTTCGCCGCCGCTCAGGCCGACATCGCGCCCTTCGGTGTTCATCAGCACGTAGCGGGCGGCGTTCCACAGCTTGTTGCAGAAGTTGCGGTAGCCTTCGACCCGGCCCATGTCGAACACGATGTCGCGCCCCGTCGTCGCCAGCGCGGCGAAGGTGAACCGCAGGGCGTCGGTACCGTGGGCGCGAATGCCAGCGGGAAACTGCTTGCGGGTGGCCTTCTCAATCGCCGGCGCCATTTGCGGCTGCATCAGCCCGGTGGTGCGCTTGGCGACCAGTTCCTCCAGCCCCACGCCATCAATCAAATCCAGCGGGTCGAGCACGTTGCCCTTGGATTTGGACATCTTCTGGCCGTCCTGATCGCGCACCAGGCCGTGAATGTAGACCTCGCGGTAGGG
>CALMNY010000136.1 GCA_937872125.1 uncultured Candidatus Competibacteraceae bacterium
AGATTCCTGATCAATCGGTTATGTGCTTTTGCGCCCTGTCACGGCCGCTTTTTTGGTCCTAGCACGATGAAGACTTTTTAACCCGCTTAAATAAGGGTACAGATGCGCGGCCGAACGTGCCTCGCCGCCGGGTTATTTCGTCCTCACCACCACCCGTCCGGCGGGGTCCAGCGCCAGCCAGCGCTCATGACCCGCCGCATCGACGCCGAGCGGTGAACGCCCCTCTCTCGCCAGGGCGCGCAACTGGGGGTCGGTCACCACCTGCCCGTCCAGTGTCTTGGGAATGACGAACGTGCAACCCTCGCGCCAGCGGCCACAGCCAAAGGCTGAGCGGCCCTCGATTAACACCCCTTGGTGACACTGGGGACAGGGCACCGGATCGGCCTTGAGCCCCGCCGCCGTCGGTGGCGGCCCGGTCACCGGCGCCATCCCGACGTGAGGGGGCGGTGACGCCGGTTCCGGGTGATCGCTCGCGGCGGGCGGGAAGGCAAAGACCGTCTTCCCGCTGCCATCCAGCCGCACGGCGGCACGAAAGGTACGCCCGGATTTCGCGCGCAGCCCCTCAATCGGGTCCGTAACGCCACGCGTCAGCAGGGTCTGCAGTTCTTCCGGGCTCAAGACATGTCCGGCGATGGTTTTCCATACCGTGAAGCCACAGCCCTCGCGCCAGCGGCTACAGCCGATGGCTTTATCCGTGGCGGTAATCTCGCCCTGCTGACAGATTGGGCACCGCGTGAGCGCCAGCCCGCTTAACAGGGCATCGGCTGACGCCTCCCCCGCGCCGCTTGCCGGGCGCCCGGAATGGCCGCCCCGCCGCCCGCCGGCTGTCGTGCCCTTGCCGGTCTTGGCACGGGCCGCCTCGACGTGGGCCGCGGGCATCACCGCGCCCTGACTGACCCGCGGAATCAAGGCGGTGACGAACTGACAAATGTCCTGGTAGAAGGACGCGGCATTGGCGTTACCCTGCTCAATGTCCTTGAGGCGTTGCTCCCAGGCGGCGGTCAGTTCGACACTGCGCAATTCCTCCGCCACCAACCCAATGAGCGCCCGCCCCTTCTCCGTGGCCCGCAGTTGTTTGCGCTGGCGCTCCACATAACCCGTCCGGACCAGCTTTTCGATCGTTTCCGCGCGGGTCGCCGGGGTGCCCAGTCCAGACCCTTTCATGGCCGCGGCCAAGGCATCGTCATCCAGCGTTCGCCCGGCATTTTTCATCGCGCTGAGCAGGGAGGCGTCGTCATAGGGCCGCGGAGGCTGCGTCTCTTTTTCGCGCACCTCGAGCGCGTCCACGGTGACGCTCTGTTGTTCGCGCAACGGTGGCAGCGCCGTTGGCCCGGATTCACCCCCACCCTCCCCGTCGGGCGCCGCCCCCGCGGGCGCCGATCGGCGCACCTCGGCGCGCTTCCAGCCCGGGTCCAGTTCCACCGCACCCTTGGCGACGAAGGTGGCGCCGCCGATCGCCAGGGTGACCAGCGTTTCCTCGACCCGCTGGGGGGGGAGGAAGATCGCCACAAACCGGGTGGCGACCAACGCGTAAATCTGTTGCAGGGGTTCCGGGAGCTGGGCGGGCGGGGTCTTGGCCGTGGGGATGATGGCGTGATGGTCCGTCAGCTTGGTGGTATCGACGTACGCTTTGCCCAGGGTGTGACCCGCGGCGAGGCGCTGACGCGCTTCCGCCGCGCACGGATGGGACACCGCGGCCAGGATCTTCGGCAGTTGCGGGAGCATGTCCGTACCGAGATGGTGGCTTTCGGTGCGGGGATAGCTGATGAGCTTGTGCGTTTCATACAGGGCCTGGGCCAGCTCCAGCACCTTGGCGGCGGTAAAGCCGAAGCGGCGATTGGCCTCGCGCTGCAGGGTGGTCAGGTCATACAGGGGGGGCGGATGGTTGGTGCGCACCTTCCGCTCGATCTTGACCACGGTGCCCAGTTGCTGGGGGGCGATAGCCTGGCTGATCTCGCGTTGCCGGCGGTCGGCATATTCCCGGGTATCGAGGCGGCTTTCGCCGTCTTCGACATAGGTGGCCTCAAAGCCTTCCGCCAGCCGGGCCACGAGCTCGTAAAAGAAGGCCTTGGTGAAATTGGCAATGGTGGCGTCGCGCGCCACGATCAGGGCCAGCGTGGGGGTTTGGACCCGCCCGATGGTGCACAGCACCCGATTGTGGACCGTGTAGGCCCGCGTGAGGTTCATGCCCACCAGCCAATCCGCCTGGGCGCGCGCCCGGGCGGCGGCGGCGAGGGCCTCATAGTCTTGACCCGGCCGTAACCGGGCGAAACCGTCGCGGATGGCTTCGTCCGTCAGGCTCGAAATCCAGAGCCGGCGCACGGGCTTGCGGCACCCCGCCTGCTCGGCGATCAGCCGGAAGATTAATTCGCCTTCCCGCCCGGCATCCGTGGCGCAGATGACCCCGCTGATGGCGCGGTCGAGCAGGAGCGCCTTGACGATCTTGAACTGGGACGCGGTACGCGGATCGGTGGTCAGGCGCCAGTGCTCTGGCACCATGGGGAGCTGCGCCATGCTCCAGCGCGCCGCCCACGCGCTGCCGTAATCATCCGGCTCGGCAAAGTGCACCAGGTGACCGAGCGCCCAGGTGATGCACCAGCCATTGCCGCGCAGGCAGCCATCGCCGCGGGTACCGGCCCCCAGGACCCGGGCGATGTCACGGGCGACGCTGGGCTTTTCCGCAATCACTAATTCAGTCATGGTGTTACCTCTCGCCGCGAGCGATTTGACCGGGACGCCGCCGGGGGCCGGTGGCGCGGGTGAGCTCCCGGGGCGGCGGTGAACGGGGCTGGCCGCCGCGGCGCTCATGCCCCCAGTCACGCGCGCTTACCGTGAGCGGCGGTTCGCTAAGTCGGTAATGGTACATGAAAAGGCGTGAACACCCTATGCAGGCGGCCACTCTCTCGCGTCCCGACCCGAATATCACCGATTTTCCGCCGCCGGAATCGAGGTGGATGGCCAGCAAAGGCTACGGCTATACTGACGAATCCAGGCCCCGTCACGCGCCCCTTGGCCACGGGCGAAACGCGGCCCGATCCGCAGGACACCCGGCGTCTGTTTACCGTGGCGCAGGACCTGTCGTACCGGCTTTTGTCCTCCGCTTTGGCGCGTGTTATTCTGTTGAAAGGTTTCTCCTTACCTGCCATCGCTCGTCGGCGTTTTCCTGGCTAATCGGCCGGTCTCGATCACGATTCTGCGCCGCCTATCTCGCCGGATAAGCGGGCGGCCGTCGCCAGCGTGATGCGCGCTTTGCGGGGCGAAGCGTGGGGGCGCGTCAGGGTTGGGAGTGTTTTTCTGAGGTACTGATGGTAATCGACCTTCCCGTGGGCAGTTATCTCCTGCCCGAATCGTATTATGGTCTGGATCGTATTGAACGGGTCTCCCCTCTCGGGGCGGCGGACGAGCAATGGGCGGTGCGCTGCAATGGATTGTGCTTGTCGCGGGCCCTGGAATGGAATCGCGAGCCGGTCCCCAGCAGTAGCGCGCGGACGCCCGCGTGGTGTGGGCAGCATCGCTACGCCTCGCCGGAAGAGGCGTATCGCACCTGGCAGTGCTGGCGTGAGCGGGTGGCCGACGATGGTCGCTGAACCCTGCCCGGACGGCCCCTCGCGCGAACAGGTGGTCACGCTGGCCGCCACCCTGCGGCGCCTGGGCGCTGACATGGAGCAGGCCGCTGTGGTCCTGCAGCGCTTTCCCACGCATCGCCGCTGGGTCACCCATGGGCTGGAACTGCAGGGCGCAGCCGCCATGGTCCGCGATTGGGCGAGCGGCCTCGAGCGCGAGGACGCCCCTTGAGCGCCAGCCCCGGCAGTCGCCAGGGTGCACCGGGGCGCGCGGTCCCGGGGGTGCCCGCCAGCGCGACCGGGCACGCACGGACGCGGCCTCGTGTCCAGGCCAGCGACCGTCCCCGATCCACCGGCGGCGGGGAAACCGCATGAGCATCACCGGAGATTTTTTTTGCCCGTCGTGTTGCCAGTACCATACGCTGGCGCAGCGGGGCGAAAAGCGGAACAACCAATGGCGCTGTCGCGCCTGCGTCGCGCGCTCCCGGGCCCATCTCCCGGCCGTCCAGGCGCGCAAGGTCGTGCGCCGGCGAGCAATGGAGGGGACGGATGAGAGTTGATACCTACCGGGTGCTGTCTGAGGCCGTCGCCCTGGGGATCGGCAAGACCTGGCGCAAAACCCTGGGCAAGATTTCCTTCTCTGAGTTTCCCGACCAATTTCAGCGCCGGTTTTTGGCCAAACTCGTCCCGGTGGTGATGGTCGAAATCCTCGACTTTATCACCCTGGAAGAAACCCCGGTGAATGCCCGCAAACTCATGGCGCGGTGCGTGCTGTCGGGTTCACGCGCGGGCTGGCGGCGCGCCTTCAAGCACACGAGCACGCCCAGCCCGGAGCGGATCCAGGAGGCGATCCATAGTGGCATCCTGCTTGAGGTGCACGAATATTTTTCGTTCGCGGATGAAAGCGACGGCGCGTCGTCGTTGAACTAATCCAACTCACATCCTTTTGACCGGAGGGCTTTACGATGACTGAAAGTGAATTGATCGCAACGCTGGCGCTGGATACCGGCCTGCCGCGGACCCGGGTGCGGGAACTCTTGGACGCCGCCAGTGAGCATATTGGCGCCGTGTTGCGGCACGGCAACGAGGTGGTGCTGCCGGGACTGGGCAAGCTGAAGCCGGTCGTGCGGGAGGAGCGTCAGGGCCGCAATCCGCGGACGGGCGTCGCGATGGTCTTTCCGGCCCGCCACGGCGTGAAATTCCTGCCCGGCAAAAAGCTGCGGGAGCGGCTGAACCCCCCGGCTTAAGCCGCGACCGGGTGGCGCCTCGTCGCGGGACCCGCCCCCCGGGTCCCGCTTCCCTTGACCAGATTGGCGCGCGGCGCTTGGCTACCGGGCACGACGCTGGAGTTTGTGATGTCGCTCACCCATAAACCGCTGCTTGGCCCCTGTGACTCCTATCAGTTGGAGCCGTTCGCCTACGAATGGGCCTGGACCATGGCCCGCGCCCAGGAAAACAATAACTGGGCGCCCGAGGAGATCGCGGTCGGGCCGGATGTGGCCGATTACAAGGATCTGGCGCTGGACCCGCGCCATCAGCATTTGTTTGAAGCGGTGATGGCCCAACTCACCACCTTCGACATCGAGCGCGGCGATGACGCGGCGGAGACCTTCCTCTCCGTGTTCCAGCCCGCCGAGATCCGGCATTTCTTCAAGCGCCTGGTGTGGGAGGAAGGGCTGCATACCCGCAGCTACCGCTACGTCATCGAAAATTTGGGCATCCCCCTGACCATCTACGACACCTGGAAGGTGGTGCCGGCGATGAAGGCGCGGGTGGAAATGGCGCAGGCAATGTCCGCGCCGGTGCTGGAGGCCTTGGGCACGGCCCTGGCGAATCGCTGGTCCGTCACCGAGGTCTTCGCCGACGACCTGGAAAACCAGCAAGCCCTGCTGCGCTCCCTGGTGTTCTGGTTCCTGATCTTCGAGGGCGTCTGGTTCTGGGTGTCGTTGCTCGGCCCGGTCCAGCAACTGGCCCGGCTGGGGCGTTTTCGGGGCGGGGCGGAACAATTCGCCTATATTGCCCGCGACGAATCGCAACACATCGGCTTCGGCGTGGCGCTGATTCGCGAATTCATGGCGCAATACCCGGCCGCGCTGACCGCGGAGCTGATAGCCATCATCACCCAGGACACGCAGCATGCCCTGGCCCTGGAAGGCGAATACATCGCCTATTGCCTCAAGGATGGTCCGATCCTCGGCTACTCGGCCCCGGAGCATCTGGCGACCGCCAAATTCTTCGCCAACATGCGCCTGGGCTCCGTGGGTCTGCCGCAACCGTTCAACGACGCCTATCACGCCTTCCCCTGGATGTCAGAGCAGATGGAACTGAAGAAGGAGAAGAATTTCTTCGAGACCCGGGTCACGGAGTACCAGACCGGCGGCGCCCTGATCTTCGATGACGATCGTTCCGCGCACGAAGGCTGGGATGACCCCTTGCAGGGCTGGTCGCCGTCGCGGGGGCGGTGAGATGGGCAAAACGCTTTGCATCTACCATGCCCACTGCGCCGACGGCTTCGGGGCGGCCACCGTCGTCCACCAGGCCCTGGGCGCGGCGGCCGTGGACTTTCATCCCGGCGTATACGGTGACGCCCCCCCGGACGTAGCGGGACGGGAGGTCTTGCTGGTCGACTTTTCCTACAAGCGCGAGGTGTTGCTGCGTTTGGCCGCCCAGGCACGCCGCCTGGTCGTGTTGGATCATCATCGCTCGGCCGTCGAGGAGCTGGTCGACTTGCCAGCCAATGTGCAGACGGTGTTCGACCTGGACAAATGTGGGGCGATGCTGGCCTGGGAGTATTTCCATACCGCCGCTGCCCCGCCGCTGATTCATCACATTCAGGACCGTGACCTGTGGCGCTTTGCACTGCCCGGCACCCGGGAGATTCAGGCGGCCCTCATGTCCTACCCCGCCGACTTTGCCCTGTGGGCGGGCTTCCTGCACGATCCCGGCGCCCTGGCCCGGCTGGTCAGCGAGGGGACCGTCCTCGAGCGGCAGCGGCGCACCGACCTCGCCACGCTCCTGCCGCGCTACCAACGGCGCCTGACCATCGGCGGCCTGGCGGTCCCGGTGGCGAACCTCCCGCCGGCCCTGGCCAGCGACGCCGGCCATCTCATGAGCCAGGGCGAACCGTTTGCCGCCTGCTATGTCGATGGGCCTGACGGGCGGCGCTTCAGCCTCCGTTCCGCCCCCGACGGACTGGATGTGGCGCGCATTGCCGAGCAGTACGGGGGCGGCGGCCACCCGCATGCCGCGGGTTTCACCGTGCCGCGTGATCATCCCCTTGCCCGCGCGTAACCGCCGGCACCGGAGAGAGCCATGGAGCAAACCTATACGCTAACGCTCACCGAGCGGCAGCTCCGCCTGATCGATGCCGCCTGCGAAACCTGCGCCCGGGCCGCGCTGGGCCAGGTGGGCGACGTGCTCCGCTTCTGTCGCGATCGGCACGGGACGCCGATTTACACCTGGGAGCGGATGCGGGCCATCGAGGATCTGGTGAAACCCGCCATGGGACTGGCGCCGAACGAATCCTTCCGCATTGGCCATGGGGACGAGGCCGATACGCTGTGGGATCTGCATCAGGTGTTGCGGCATCGCCTGGCCTGGGACGCGGCCTATGCCGCCGGGCGGATCAAGCCCGGCGCGCCGCGCAACTGGGCGGATATGCTCAGTCACGATTTCGATGAACCGCTCCGTTATGGCCCGGAGCCGCTGGCGACGGTGAGCCCGGGTAACGCCCGCAGCGCCGCCGACGTCACCGGCGTGCAAGGGGCTTAATTCGCGCCGGGCCCGGTGTTACTCTTAGCCGTTCGCCCACCCGCATAAGCCGTGGGCCGAGTGAGGCCGGCCGCTGAGCCTGAGTTGCAAATCAGCGGCACCACGCCCTGGCACCGGAGTGCCCCGCCCCGGTCGCCGCCCGCGCCGCATCCCCCACCGTAACTCCCGACCCCGCGGGACCCCGGCCAACCGTCGGCTAGCCGGGGCGTCAGGTCAGTAGGTTGTCACCGCGAGCGTATCGACGTTGGCGTCCTCATTCCAGGCCGACACCGTGGCGCGGAGGCGGAGACGCAGCACCGCCTCGGCCGGCAACGCCGCCACGTCGATCGCCGCCCGCACCCAGCGTCCTTCGTCCGCGCTATCGCCCTGGAGGGTCGCCGCTGGCGTCCAGGTCCGGCCGTCATCGCGCGAGACATCCACGGCCAGATACTCTCCGGCATCCCACGCCGCTTCAAGGTACCAGTCAAGGGTGACGCGGACCTGGGTGGCGCCGAGGAGCTCGATCGGCGGCGACGTCAGGGTGGCATCCACCGCCGGACCGTCGACCATCGCCGACCAGGCGCCGCTGGTGCGCCGCTCATAGGTGGTGGCCCAGGCGTCCTGGGGATCCTCCTCCCATAATCCAGCCCATTGTCCCTGCTCAAATTGGTCGCTGAAGAGCGTGGTCACGACCCCGGGCGGGATCGTGACCGTCACGGCCACGGTGCGGCGGGTTTTGTTGCCCTGGTCGTCGGTGACGGTGAGGGTGGCGGTGTAATGACCATGAGCGGCGTAGACGTGCGTCGGCTGGGGCCCGAGGGCGGTCTCCCCGTCCCCAAAGTCCCAGTGATAGCCAACGACCTGCCCATCGGGGTCAGACGAGCCGCGGGCGTCAAACTCCAGGGGCTGGCCGGCTTCCCCGCGATAGGGGCCGCCCGGGTCCGCCACCGGGGGGGCGCCATCCGCCGGCTGCCGCGGCACGATCAGCACCCGCACCGCGTCGATATTCGCATCTTCGTCCGCCGCGGAGGCCCGGGCGCGGAACCGTAACCGCAGCTGGTCATTGCTCGCGAGATCGGTGAGTTCGATCACCGGCGTCTGCCACTGGTCGCGGGGACTCTGTTCGGGGCTGAGCCGGGCGTATTCGCGCCAGGTCGCGCCCCCATCCAGCGACGCGTCAAAGGCCAGGTATTCGCCGGCATCGAAGCTCCCCTCGATCAGCCAGGCGAAGGCGATCACCGCGCGGCGGCTGCCCTGCAGGTCGATCGGGACCGAGGTGAGCGTGGCATCGGTCGCCAGGCCATCCACTTCGGCGGCGGCGCGGCCGGCGGTGGCGCGTTGGGTGGTGATCAGCCAATCGTTCTGGCTGTCCTGTTCCCAGCGGCCGTTCCAGCGGCCGTTTTCGAAGCTGTCGGTCCAGAGCTCGACCGGGGTTCCCGGCGGCACGGTGACGGTGACCGTGGTCCAGGCGCGGGTGCGGTTACCGGCGTCATCCTCGACCAGCAGGCCGACGCTGTAGTCGCCCGCGGTCAGGTAGGTATGCGTGGGGGCGACGCCACTGCCAGTCGTGCCATCGCCAAAGCTCCATTCATAGCTGACGATCATGCCATCCGGGTCACTGGAGGCGGCGGCCGAGAACGTGATCGGTTCCTGCTCGATCCCGGTATAGGGCCCGCCCGCCGCGGCGGTGGGCGGAACGCCGGCGTCCGGGTCCGGCAACGGCGCCACGACCCGGACGATATCGACGTTCGCGTCTTCATCCCCCGCGGACATGGTGCCGCGGAAGCGCAGGCGGAGGACGTCATTGGAGGCTAACCCGGTGAGCGGGATGTTGGCCACCAGGGTCTGATTCTCGGGATCGACGTTACCGCGCAAACGCGCCTGTTCCCACCAGGTACGCCCGTCATCCAGCGACAGATCAAAGGCCAGGTATTCACCCGCATCCAGCCCGGCTTCGATGTACCACTCAAACGTGATGGTCGCTTCCCGCGCCCCCTGCAGGGGGATGGACCGGGAGGTCAGGGTCGCGTCCTCGGCCACCCCATCGACCTCCGCCGAGCGCCAGCCATCGGCCGCCCGTTGGGTGGAGGCAAACCAGGCATTTTGCCCGTCGCTGACCCAGAGATTGTTCCACTGTCCCTGCTCGAAGCCATCGAAGAACAACACCTGTTGCGGCGGGGTCAAGGTGACGAGGGAGGTGCTGCGATCGCTGGCGCCGCGATCATCGGTGACGGTCAGGGTGACGCTGTAGCTGCCGGCGTGGGCGTACACATGGGTGGGGGTGACGCCCGTGCCGGAGGCGCCGTCGCCAAAGTCCCAGGCGTAGGTAACGAGTGTGCCGTCGGGGTCCCGCGAGGCCCGCCCGTCCAAGGTCACGGCTTCCCCGGCGCTGACGGTGTAGGGGCCGCCCGCGGCCGCCTGGGGCGGTGCGTTCGGCGGCGGCGCCACGCGGGCGGGCAGGGCGACGTTGTCCAGCCAGCCCGCATCGCGGCCCAGATCGGTATTGCCGTCCTTCTGGTAGGCCCATTCGAGGACGTGGTGACCCGCCGTCAGCGGGAAGCGCTGGGGTTGCCAGCAAAGCGGGGACCACACCGCGCACCCGGAGATGGCATTTTTCAGCTGGCCGTCAATGTAAAACGCCAGCCAATCCCAGCCGGTTTCGCTGGAGACTGTCCAGTCGAAGGTCACCTCCCCGGCAGCGAAATAGTCCTCCAGGCGCAGGAGGGTCATCTGCCCGGCGGTGATCGCCCCGGATTGCAGGCTGGTCTGGCCCTCGCTCACCGGCGTGGCGACGACCTCCCAGGCGGCCGCGGATTCGTCCGGGGTCAGCCACCCCGCGGGCCAGGTCCCGCCCGCCGGAAAACGCTCGCTGTCGCCGTTGGCGTCGACAAAGGTTGCCGCGACGGTTTTGACCGCATCCATCACCAGGGTGCAGGTGGCGCTCGTGCCCGCGCAATCCGCCCCCCAGCCGGCGAAGGACCAGTCCGGGCCCGGGGTGGCAATCAGCTCCACGGCGGCGTCGCGGTCGAAACTGGCGGCGCAGGTGGCGCCGCAGTCGATGCCGGAGGGCGTGCTGGTGACGGCCCCCAGCCCGGCGGTCTGCACCGCCAGTTGGGCGCGGTCGGCTTCGGCAGTGAACAGGAGACGGTTCGGGGAGCCCAGGACGATCTCCGTCAAGGCGCCCGTGGTGGCGTTGGTGGTGACGAAGGTCGCGATGTCCGTCGGGGTGGCCCCGGGATTGTCCTGCAGGTAGAGCGCGATCGCGCCGGCGACATGCGGCGCGGCCATGGAGGTGCCACTCAGGGTGACCGCGGCCGTGTCCGACTCTGCGCCGGCGGACAGGATCGCGGCACCGGGGGCGAAGAGATCGACGCAGGGCCCGTAGTTCGAGAAATAGGCCCGGGCATCGGCCTCGGTGGTGGCGCCGACCGTGATCGCGGTCGGCGCGGCGGACGGGGAGCGGGTGCAGGCATCGACGGCCTCATTGCCCGCCGCCACCACCATCGGCACCCCGGCCGCGACCGCGTTGGCGACCGCTTGATTGAGCGCGGCGGAATAATCCCCGCCGAGACTCATATTCGCCACCGCCGGGGCCTGGTGGTGGGCCGCCACCCAGTCGATACCGCCCAGCACGCTGAAATAGGAGCCGGAACCGGCGCAATCGAGCACCTTGACCGCGATCAGGTTGACCTCCTTGGCCACGCCATAGGTGTCGCCACCGACGATGCCGGCGACATGGGTGCCGTGACCGTGGCAATCCGCGTCCTGATCATCGACTTGATTGGTGCCCCAGGTGGCACGGCCGGCGAAGTCGACGTGGGAGGTGCGGATGCCGGTATCGATGACGTAGACGTTCACCCCCGGCGCCGTGTTGACCGGGGTGAAGCGCTGATCGAGGGGCAGGGTGCGCTGGTCGATCCGATCCAGTCCCCAGGGCGGCTGGGCTTGGGTCGCACCGATCGTCACCCGCCCGTTCTGCTCCACCAGGGCGACGCGCGGATCCTTGGCCAGGGCGTCCGCCGCCGCCGCACTCAGGCGCAGCCCCACCCCAGGCAGGGCGTGGGGCCACTGCGCGGCGAGCTGGCCCTGGTACTGGATCGCCAAACTGGCGCCCAGGCTGCTGACTTCGGCGCCCAGGTCCCCGACCCGGCGCGCGGCCCAGCTGAACGCCTGCTCCTTGAACACCACGACATACTCGTCGGCGATGGGCTCGGGCGCCCGCTGGACCGTGGGGGCATTGCCCGGCGACGTCATCAGCGGCGAGGGGGGCAGCGGCTCCACCGCGGCGACCCAGGGGGATTCTTCCAGGACCGCCAGGGCGGCGTCATCAATCTCCAGCGTCAGGCTGGGCAGGGTGGCGGGACGGTCCAGCGCGCGATAGGAGCTGGCGGGCAGGCTGGCCAGCAGCAGGTCGGCGCGGTCCGCCAGGTCGCTGAGCCACGCCGCACTCGGGCCGGTAGCGCCCGGGGTGGCGACGGTCTCGATCTGCACATCCACGCGTACCCAGGCGCGCGTCTGCATGGCGAGCTGCGTATGCAGGTCCGCCAGGTTGCGCGCCGCGGCCGGGGTGTCGTACCACGCCGGGGCCGGTGTGCCGGGAGCGCCATCCAGGGCGTGCGCCTGGGCGCACAGGAGCCAGGCACCGCAGGCGGTGCTCAGCCAGCCGCGGGGGCGGAAGCGTGGGGAGGGAGCGGTCAGCATGTGGGGTCACCCGGTAACTCTGTTGACTGGCATGAACGGTGGTGCGCGGGGGTCCATCCCGGTCCGGCGCCTGCCGCTTTTCGGTCGGGAAACCGGGGGAGCGCCACGCGCTGGTGTCGGCCAGGAGCGCCGCAGTACCGCACCGGTATCAACCGCAAATTACCACATTGTCCGCCGGCGGACCGCGCCACACGGGGCGGCCGTGCGGCCCCGCGCGGCCGGACCTAAGGTAGCGCTGGTAACGCCGGCGGATATTGGGCGCAAAGGCGCGCGTTTTAGCCTCCCTTGCGCGTGAATTTAGGGAGAATTCGCCGCTAGGGTATCGGCGGGAAACCGGGGGCTTGCCAAGGTGGCGCGGGAGGGCCGCCGGCCGGGGGAAGCGCGGGCGCTTCCCGCTCAGACCCGGGGCGGCGGGGTGTCCTGGGGCGCGGCACTTGGCCCCGGTCGGCACGCCCCGGTGACCGCCGGCCGGCCCCCACGCAAGAGGGTTTGTCTCAGGATGCCCCATAGCATTGCCCTGCCCCCGTGGGCCGTGGCGCTGGCGCCGTTCGGTGTCGGCTATGCCCTGGGCGCCCTCGTGCGCCGCGTCTGGCACGGGGGGCGGGCGCCCGCCCCCCTCACCCGCGCCCAGCACCGGGGGTTGGCAGGCGAGGCGGCGGTGAGCGCGGTGGTACGCGCCCGGTTTCCCCGCGCCGCCGACGATCTGCTGCTGCGCTTTGGCGCGGGGCGCTATAGCCAGATCGATCATCTGGCCTTGACCCCGCACGGCATCCTGGTGCTCGAAAGCAAGAATCTGGGCGGCTTGCTCTATGGCGCGCCCGACCGGCCTTATTGGACGCAGGTCATTGGCCCGCAGCGCCACACGTTCTACAACCCGCTCAAGCAGAATGCCACGCATCTGGCCGCGGTACGACGGTATGCGGGCGCGGTGCCGGTGCAGGGACTGGTGGTGTTCATGGACCGCGGTGTCTTTCCCGAAGGTTACCCGGCGGGCACCGTGGCCTTGCGCGCCCTGGCGGCGACCCTCGCTCCCCTGGCGGCCGGGCGCATCCCCTACCGCTATCGCCGCGCGTGGCGGCGGGTGCTGGCGGCGCATCAGGCCAGCCCCCACGCCCGTCAGGCGCACGCAGCGTACGTGGCCCGGCGCGTGGGCGCGCGCCCGGGCGCGCGCGCCGGCGTGACCACGGATGCGCCGCGCACATGGGGGTGGTGGCTCCCGTGGCTCGTGCTGCTCCTGGCTAGCGCTATCCCGGCCCCGGTGGCGGGATGAACGGCGGGACGGCGGCCTTTTGCGGGCGTTGATGGCAGGCATGCGATAGCATTACCGACCCGCTTAGCCTTATCATGCCGGGCGTGCGCGGTCGGGGTTTGCTTCCCCGCTCCGCTCCCCTCTCACCGCCACAGGAAGGGTTCTGCGATGTCTGCCAGCTATAACGCCGCGGCGATTGAGGTGCTGTCCGGGCTGGACCCGGTGCGCAAGCGCCCGGGCATGTACACCGACACCACGCGGCCCAACCACCTGGCCCAGGAGGTGATCGATAACAGCGTCGACGAAGCCCTGGCGGGCTTTGCCCGCGAGATCCGCGTGGTGGTCTTCGCCGACGGCTCCCTGGAGGTGACCGACAACGGGCGCGGCATGCCGGTCGACCGCCATCCGGAGCTGGGGCTGCCCGGGGCGGAGGTCATCATGACCCGCTTGCATGCCGGCGGCAAATTCTCCGCGGACAACTACGCCTTTTCCGGCGGCTTGCATGGGGTCGGCATCTCGGTGGTCAACGCCCTGTCCCAGCGCGTGGACCTGTGGGTGAAGCGCGACGGGCGGGAGCATCACATGGCCTTCGCCCACGGCGACAAGGTGTCGGACCTGGAACCGGTCGGCAAGGTCCCGCGCAAGGACACCGGCACCCGGCTGCGCTTCTGGCCCGATCCGAGCTATTTCGACAGCCCGCGTTTCTCCGTGCGGCGCCTCAAGCACCTGCTCCAGGCCAAGGCCGTGCTCTGCCCCGGGCTCACCGTGACCTTGCGCGACGAGGCCAGCGGCGAGGAGCTGACCTGGTACTACGAGGACGGCCTCAAGGACTATCTGCTCCAGTCCCTGCCGGGGCGGGAACTGCTGCCCGCCACGCCCTTCACCGGTCGCTTCGAGGCCCGCACCGAGGCCGCCGCCTGGGCCCTGGTCTGGACGCCCGCGGGGGGTGAGCCCTGCGCCGAGAGCTATGTCAACCTCATCCCCACCGTTCAGGGCGGGACCCACGTCAACGGCCTGCGCACTGGCCTGACCGAGGCGGTGCGCGACTTCTGCGAGTTTCGCAACCTGCTGCCCCGGG
>CALMNY010000137.1 GCA_937872125.1 uncultured Candidatus Competibacteraceae bacterium
AGTTTTCGTCGCCGCACTCCTCACGGATTTCGATGTTGGCGCCGTCCAGGGTGCCAATGGTGACCGCGCCGTTCATCATGAATTTCATGTTGCCGGTGCCCGAAGCTTCCTTGCCGGCGGTCGAAATCTGCTCAGACAGATCGGTGCCGGGGCAGATCACTTCCATCGCCGAAACCCGGTAGTTGGGCAGGAACGCGATTTTCAACTGGTCGCCGATGTCGGGATCGTTGTTGATGACCCGGGCGACGTTGTTGGTCAACTTGATGATCTGCTTGGCCATGTAATAGCCCGGCGCCGCTTTGCCGCCAATCAGCACGCAGCGCGGCGTCCAGTTGGCGGCATCGCCGCGCTTGATCCGGTCGTACAGGTGGATCACGTGCAGGATGTTGAGCAACTGGCGCTTGTACTCGTGAATGCGCTTGACCTGTACGTCGAACAGGGCGCTGGTGTTGAAGGTGACGCCGCAGTCGGTTTCGACCAGGCTGGCTAGCCGCACCTTGTTGTCCTGCTTGACCTGCCGCCATTTGGCCCGGAATTTCGCATCATCCGCGTAGGGGATCAGCTTGCGCAGTTCGTCCAACTGGGTGATCCAGCCTGGCCCGATCGCGTCGCTGATCAGCGCGTTCAGGCCAGGGTTGCAACTGGCCAGCCAGCGCCGCTGGGTGACGCCGTTGGTCTTGTTGTTGAATTTCTCCGGCCACAGCTCGTAAAAGTCGCGGAACAATCCCTGCTTGAGCAACTCCGAGTGCAGCGCGGCCACGCCGTTGACCGAAATGCTGCCGATGATGGCCAGATAGGCCATGCGCACCTGTTGTTCGTAACCTTCCTCGATCAGCGACATATTGCGCTGGCGATCAATGTCGCCGGGCCAGCGGCGCGCGACCTCGGCCAGGAAGCGGGCGTTGATCTCGTAGATGATGTCCAGGATGCGTGGCAACAGTTGCCGGAACAGCCGCACCGGCCAGCGTTCCAGCGCCTCGGGCAGCAGGGTGTGGTTGGTGTAGGCCATGACTTTGCTGGTGATCGCCCAGGACTGGTCCCATGTCAGCCCGTGCTCGTCCATCAGGATCCGCATCAGTTCCGCCACCGCGATGGTGGGATGCGTATCGTTGAGCTGGAAGCAGTTTTTCTCGGCGAACTGGCTGAAATCCTCACCGTGGACCCGCACCCACTGCCGGATCACGTCTTGCAGGCTGGCGGAGGCCAGGAAATATTGCTGGCGCAGCCGCAGCTCCTTGCCGCTCTCGGTGGCGTCGTTGGGATAGAGGACCATGGTGATGTTTTCCGCCATGTTCTTGGCGCCCACGGCCTCGGTATAGCTGCCGGAGTTGAAGTCCTCGAAGTCGAATTCGTCCGTCGCCGCCGCCGACCATAGCCGCAGAGTGTTGACCGTACCGTTCTGGTAGCCGGGAATCGGCACGTCATAGGGCACCGCCAGCACGTCGTGCGTGTCGAGCCAGCGCCAGCCCATCTCGCCATCGGCTTTCAGGTGCGCTTCGGTGCGGCCGCCAAACTTGACCCGCTGGGTGTATTCGGTGCGCTCCAGTTCCCACAGGTTGCCGCTGCGCAGCCAGTGGTCCGGCTCCTCGACCTGGTAGCCGTTCTCGATGCGCTGGCGGAACATGCCGTAGGCGTAGCGGATGCCGTAGCCGACCACCGGCAGGCGCAGGGTCGCGCAACTGTCCAGGAAGCAGGCGGCCAGCCGCCCCAGCCCGCCGTTGCCCAGGCCGGCGTCGTTTTCACACTCGGACAGTTCTTCCAGGGTCAGGCCCAGGTCGTAGAGCGCCTTGCTGACCGGTTCGGTGAGGCCCAGATTGAGCATGGCGTTGCTGAGCGCCCGCCCCATCAGAAACTCCATGGACAGGTAGTAGGCCCGCCGCACGCCGCTGCCTTCCTCGTAGGCATAGCGGGTGTTCTTCCAGCGCTCCCAGAGCCGGTCGCGCAGGGTCAGCACCAGCGCTTCGTACATGTAGTAGGCATAGCGGGTATGCCGGTCGCGGCCCAGCGTGTGACTGAAGTAGTGGCGGAAATCGGCGGCGATGCTCTTGGCGTCCATGCCCAGGGGCGGCAGTTCCGTCAGCCAGGAGGCGGGCGTGCTTCTTTCCAGGAGTTTGATCGTCATGGCGATAGGGTCCGTGAGGTGTGCTTGGGAAATTGGAAACACCCGGCGTCCCAAGCCGGGCCAGAGAGCTTCGAACAGACTTTGGTGGTTTCAGCCGCAAACCGTAGTGTCGGAGTAGGTTATGTGTTGTTTGCCGCGAACCTCATGAACAAAAATAGTCGGCTTGCTTCCAAATGCAAGGCGCCGGCTGAAAGCCGGCGACGAAAGTGCAGCGGGCGTAGCTGGAAATTCCGGCGGGCGCGGCGCTAGTCCAGGGAATGGGCGGCCTGTTCGCGGGTGTAGAAGCAGCCCTGGCGGATGAAACCGGCAATGACGCTGGCCTTGATCGCGGTAATATGGCCGCCGTGATCGCGCCCCTGAACCAGATGATCAGGCAGACCGTCCAGCGCGTGAAAAGGCGCTGGACGGCCATCCGCCCAGCACGAGCAATAAACCGCGCCAGTGTCCCGGTCCAGGAAACCGGGGATGAACCCGCGACACTGGTTTTCCGTGCTGACGCCGCCCGTACCGGCGAACAAGTGGTTATCGGCTTTCAGCATTTCAGGTGTAAGCATCCGCGCCATGATGATGCCCTCACGCTTGGGTGGATAGAGTCAGTCTGGAATCATCCCCCACAAAAAGTGTATCATTAAAACAACTCTTTGTCGAAGAGAAACAGGTTGTTGTATTTTAGTCTAGAAGGTTCTGGTCAAACAAACAACCAGAAATTGCCATTCAGCCGCCGACGCGCGGTGCGCTTGGGTTCGCAGCGCCAGGCGGGGAGAATTTGGAATGTCCATGATTCATCATCTGTACGTCGCCCTGTCCGGGCACGGGTTTGGCCATCTGGCGCAGGTTGCGCCCATCCTGAATGAGTGGCGCCGGCGCTGGCCGGAGGCGCGGTTGACCCTGCAAAGCGTGTTGCCGGAGACGGTGCTGCGTGAGCGTATCAGCGGCCCATTCAACCTGGTGGTGGGCGCCGCCGATTTTGGCATGGTGATGGTGGATGCGCTGGAGGTAAATGTGGCGGCGAGTCTGGCGGCGTATCGGGCTTTTCACGCTGAATGGGCGGCGCGGCTGGCCTGGCAGGAGAACCTGTTGCGGGAAGCAATGCCGGATGGGCTGCTGGCGGATGTGCCTTACCTGACGCTGGCGGCGGCGGCCCGCCTGAACATCCCGGCGCTGGCGCTGTGTTCGCTGAACTGGGCGGATATTCTGGCCGGCTATTGCCCGGATGAACCCGATTTGCCCGCCCTGCGCGCGCCGATGCTGGCCGCCTACCATCGCGCCATCGCTTTTCTGCAACCGACGCCGTCCATGCCGATGCCGGATTTGCGGAATGCGCGCGCCATCGGTCCCGTCGCCGCGCTGGGTCGGGAGCGGCGGGTAGAGATCAACCGCCGACTTGGGTTGCGCGGGAACGAAACCCTGGTGTTAATGGGACTGGGTGGCGTGGCCATGCGTCCACCGCTGGAAGCCTGGCCGGAATTTCCGGGAGTGCGCTGGCTGACGCCTCCGGACTGGGACGTGACGCGGCCCGATATGGCGAGTTGGGCGGAACTGGGCGACTGTTCGATGCTGGACCTGATTCGCTCCAGCGACGTGTTGTTCACCAAACCCGGTTATGGCGCGTTCACCGAGGCGGTCTGCAACGGAACGCGGGTGCTTTAAGTCGAACGCGACGACTGGCCGGAAGAACCGTGGCTGAGCGACTGGCTGGCGGAGCAGGGCAACGGCGTCAGAATCAGCCGCCGGCAATTAATAACCGGCGAACTGACTGAGGCGCTGCGGACACTACTGGACCAGCCGGCCCGGCCACCGCTCGCGCCGACCGGCGTGGATGATGCCGTGAACGGGCTGGAACGCTTACTGGGAATCGCTGCTCCCGGAGAGACGCCATGCGCAACATTCTGATTATCGGGGCTACTTCAGCGATTGCCGCAGCAACCGCCCGCCGGTTCGCCGCCGCCGGCGCCCGGTTCTATCTGGTCGGTCGCCATGCCGACCGCCTGGCCGCCATCGCCCGCGATCTGGAAATCCGTTCCGGCCAGCCGGTCGCCTTTGAACGCCTCGATCTGGACCTGCTGGACCCGCATCCCGCCCTGCTGGAGCGGGCTGAACAGGCGCTGGGCGGGATTGACATCGCCTTGATCGCCCACGGCGTGTTGCCTGACCAGAATACCTGTCAGCAGTCGGTAGCGGCGACGCTGGCGGCCATTCAGACCAACGCGCTGAGCGTGATCAGCCTGGCCACTCTGCTGGCCAATCGCTTTGAGCAGCGCGGACGCGGCGTCCTGATCGCCATCGGCTCGGTTGCTGGAGACCGGGGACGGCAGAGCAATTATGTGTACGGGGCAGCCAAGGGCATGGTTGCGCTGTTCTTGCAGGGACTGCGCAACCGGCTGAGTGGAAAGGGAATCCAGGTGATCACCATCAAGCCGGGGTTCGTGGATACGCCGATGACGGCGGCGTTTGACCAGAAGGGCCTGCTCTGGGCCAAACCCGACGCCATCGCCGCCGGTATTGTCACTGCGGTCGAACGGGGCCGCGACGAGGTCTATCTGCCCTGGTTCTGGCGTTGGATCATGTTGATCATCCTGCATATTCCCGAATGGCTGTTCAAACGGCTCAAGCTCTAACGCGGGTTCGAAAGCGGCGATTGCGGCGGCGATAAAATTTAACCGAGGCGTCCATGATAAAAGCGACCTGGCTGCGTGCTCTCGTGCTGTTTATTTTCCTGGCGTGTGGCGTCCAGGCGATTGCTGCAGCGCCCGGCCCGACGGCCGATCCAGGTTCGGCAGCGGCAACCCGACCCACGATTGAGCAGGTCCAAGCCAAACTGGCGGCCCTCGCCACCCTCAGCGATTTGCCGGAAAGCGAGCGCACCCAGGCGCGGGAGTTGTATCAACAGGCGCTTAGCCAGTTGCAGGCGGCGCAAAATTACGCCGACACCCTGGCGTCCTACCAGCAACTCCAGACGTCGGTCTCTCTGGAAACCGCCCGGTTGCAACAAACCCTGACCAGCGCCCCCCAGCCCGCCCCATCGCCCACGCTGTCCATCGAAAAATTGTCACAACAACTGGCGCAAACCCAAGTCAGTCTGAGCGATGCCCAGAAGCGGCTGGCCGACTTGGACCAGCAACTGACGGTGCAGCAGGCTCGCCCCAAAAATATCTCGACCGAACTGAGCAGCCTCAAGCAGCAAGCCGTCGATTTGGAAAACAAACTTCAGTCCGCCGTACCGCCGAATACCACGCTGCTCTTGGCTCAGGCGCGACTGCTGGCGTTGACCACCCAGCGGCAGGCGCTAAACCAGCAGATCGCCATGCTGGAGCAGGAGCGGCTGAGCTACGATGTCCGTTACGCTCTGCTGAATACCCAGCGGGCGGCGGCGGCGCGGGAAGTCGAGCAGGCCCAGCTTCAAGCGCAGCAGTTGCAAAACCTGTTGAGCACCCGCCGCCGCGATGAAGCGACTGCGGTGGTGCAGCAGACCGATCAGGCTACGCAGGAGGCCGCCACCAAACCGGCGGTGATTCAGGCCGCCGCCGCTGAAAACGCCGCCATCAGTCGCCGCTTGGCGGAGCTGGTTCAAAAGAGCAATGAATTCGACGACCGCCAGGCGCAAGTCAGCGAGCATCTGGCGCAATTGACGGAACGGATGCGGGGCATCCAGCAACAGCTCGGCATCGCCGGCTTCAGCGACGCCATCGGACCGGTCCTGCTGGAAGAACGGCGTAGCCTGCCGGACGTCCGCCAGTACCAGCGCGGTGCCAGTGAGCGCCAGCAAGGCATCATCCAGGCCCGGTTGGCGCAATTCCAGACCGAGGAACAGCTACGTCAAGTCCGGGCGGTCGAGGACAATCTCAAGGAACTGGCCGCCCAATTTGATCCCCACTGGTCGGAAGCGCAACGACAGGCAGTGCTGGCAGAGTTGCGGCCTTTGCTGGTCGAGCGCCAGCAACTGCTGGAAAAACTGAGCAACGGCTACTCGAACCTGACTACCGGCCTGGTGGCGCTGGACGAAGCCCAGCACAAGTTGATTGAGCAGGCCGAACGGTACGGAACCCTGCTGGACCGGCATCTGCTGTGGATTCGCAGCAGTCCGCGCCCCGACTCGGCGTGGCTGAAGAACCTGGGACAGGCGTTGGACTGGTTGGTGGAGCCAGCTCACTGGGGAGAGGTTTGGCAAAATCTGGGGCGCGGCGCCCAGAATCAACCGGCGTGGGCGACGCTCGGCGCGCTGGTCTTTTTGGGGTTGCTGTACTATCGCCGCGGGTTGATCAAACGGCTGGGCGAAGGCGTGGACGCTATCGGTGATGTGCGCCGCGACCGCTTTGGGCTGACCAGCCGTGCTCTGGCGATGACTGTATTGTTGGCGCTGCCCTGGCCCTGGCTGCTGGGTTGGCTGGCTTGGCTGCTGTACGTTTCCGGCAACGCCGCCGATTTCTCGCGGGGGCTGGGCCTTGGCCTCTTCGCGGGCGCGTTCATGGCCGTGAATATTACCTTCCTGCGCCAGCTTTGCCGTCCGCAGGGGGTGGCGATGGCGCATTTCGGCTGGAGCGAAGCCGGTTGCCGGTTGCTGCGCCGCCATCTCAACTGGTTTCTGTGGATTGGGCCGCTGGGTCCGATCATTGTCGGGCTTTGCGAAATGCAGCCCGATACGCTCTACAGCGATACCCTGGGACGGCTGGCGTTTTCCATCAGTTCGCTGGCGCTGGTCGCGGTGCTCTGGCGGGTGCTGGATCCACGCCAGGCGTTGCTTGCCGGTCTGGCGGCTGCTCAGGCCGGCGCAACCTGGCGGTCACGTTACCTGTGGTATCCCCTGATCGTCGGGATCAGCGTGCTGGTCGTTTTGCTGGCGTTGGTCGGCTACTACTACACGGCGATGCAGTTGCGCGGCCGTATGGTGTTAACGGGCTGGTTGCTGCTGGGGGCGGTGATCCTGGTCAATCTGTTTCTGCGCTGGCTCAACATCAGCCAGCGTCGCCTGGCCCTGCAACACGCCCTCGCCAGGCGCGAAGCGCAGTTGGCCGCCCGCGCCAGCAAGGACGCCGTACCAGCCTCTGGAGAGGGGGCGCCGGAAATCCTCAACTTGCCGAACCTGGATTTAACCACCATCAGCGCGCAGACCCGCAGTCTGATGAGTCTGACCGTGTTGCTGGGGCTGGGCTTTGGCCTGTGGCAAATCTGGGGGGGACTGATTCCCGCCTTTTCCATCCTCAACGAGATCACCCTTTGGCACCAAACCGTGCAGACTGCCGGGGGCGTGCAGGTTGCCGACATCACCCTGGGGAGCATTGTCATCGCCGGGGCGTTACTGGTGCTAATCGGTTTTTTGGCCCGCAACCTGCCCGGTGTGCTGGAACTGGTGGTGCTGCAACCGTTGGCGGTGGACCCTGGCAACCGCAGCGCCATCATCACGATCAGCCGTTATCTGATCATTGCGGTCGGGCTGGTGACGGCGCTGGACATCATCGGCATCGGCTGGAATCAGGTGCAATGGCTGGTCGCGGCCCTCGGCTTGGGCCTGGGGTTTGGCCTGAAGGAGATTTTCAGCAATTTCTTTTCCGGCGTGATCCTGCTGCTGGAGCGGCCGATCCGGGTGGGCGACACCGTGACGCTCGGCAATTTGAGCGGCGCTGTGTCGAATATCAACATCCGCGCCACCACGATTACCGACTGGGATCGCAAGGAAATCATCGTGCCCAACAACACCTTTATTACCAGTTCGCTGATCAACTGGGCGCGGAGCGACCCCATCACGCGCGTCGTGATTCCGGTCGGGGTTGCTTACGACAGCGATCCCGTACAGGTGCAGGAGGTCCTGTTGGCGGTGGCGACCGCACACCCGCTGGCGGTCAAAGAGCCGGCGCCGGCGGTGCTGTTCCTGAAGTTCGGCGAAAGCGCGCTGGAGTTTGAAGTGCGGGTGTTCGTGCGGGAACTGGCCAACCGTCTGCCGCTGACCCACGACTTGCACCATCTTATTTTGCAGGCGCTGCGCGCGAACCGGATCGAAATTCCCTTTCCGCAGCGGGAGGTGCATCTGCGCGGCGTGGCGCCGCCGCCGCCGCCACCGGTGAGCCGCGAGAGCGGTGACTGCGATGCGCGCGATCGGTGAGACGCTGGGCATCCTCCGCTGAGTTGGCGAAGTTGCTGCTACGGGTCGAGCGGATAGGACAGGCAACCCAACTCCAGCGAAATCGTGCGGCCGGCGGCGATGAACATCACGCCGTACTCGTCCTGCCTGGACGCATCGAAGCGAAAAGCCGGGAAGAAGACGCTCAACGCCGCCACGACGCTATTCCAGTGGTCGAAAAAGGGCGCCACCATGCAAATCTCGACTTTGGCCATTTTGGGGTCTGACGCGTCATCCGCTGAGGTCGCTGCGCTTACCCGCTCGCTGTCCCGACCCTGGCCAGCGTCAGGTTCTCAATCGATCCAGGAAACCCTATGAACCCTTCAACTCTGGATGCTGTTTCCATCCTCGTTCCGGGCGCCGGCGATCTGCCCAAACGGACGCTCGTCGCCCCCGACGGCGCGCGGGCCGAAATTTACCTGCACGGCGCGCACGTCACCTCATGGGTCCCGGCGGGCGGTTCGGAACGGCTATTCATGAGCCGGGCCTCTCAGTTCAAGCCCGGCACGCCGATTTGCGGCGGCATCCCGGTCGTCTTCCCCCAGTTCGGCACGACCGGGCCGCTGGCTCAACATGGCTTTGCGCGGATGATGCCGTGGGAGTTTGTCGGCGCGGAGGCGATGGGCGCGGGCGCATCCGCCGTCTTCCGTTTATGCGACAATGAGGCCAGCCGCTCTCTCTGGGCCAACGCTTTTCTGGCCGAACTGACCGTCGCCATCGGCGGCAACCAGTTGACGGCGACGCTCGCCATCACCAACACTGGCGCGGAATCCTTCACTTTCACCAGCGCGTTCCATACTTACTTTGCTGTGACCGACCTCGCCGCGACCGCCGTCGAGGGACTGGCGGGCGTGCAGTATTGCGACGCGGCGGCCGGCTGGACCGACGGCCAACAGATCGCCCCGCGCGTGGACTTCACCGGCGAAGTCAACCGGATTTACTTCGACACGCCGGCTGAGTTGCGCCTGGTCGAACCGAGCCGGACGATGCTCATTCGTTCCGCCGGTTTCCCGGATACGGTGGTCTGGAATCCGGCAGCGGCCAGGTGCGCTACCATGCCCGACCTGGAGCCGGATGACTATCAGCGGTTTGTCTGCGTCGAGGCGGCGGTCATCGGTACGCCGATCCATCTGGCGCCCGGCGCGCGCTGGCAGGGCGCGCAAACGCTGGCAGCCTGACCAGCAACTACTCCTCACAACAAGCTGAAAGACCCTTATGCAAATTTTCTACCTGATTCCCACCCGTCAGAATGTAGGCCTGACTTCTGTGGCTCTCGGCGTTGCCTGCGCTCTGCAACGGCACGGCTTCCGGGTCGGCTTCGTTAAACCGGTGGGCGAGGTGGATACCACGCACGACCATTCAATCGAGTTCGCCCGCGAGATCTGTTTGATCGAAGCCCCCAACTCAGTCTCCATCATCCAGGCGGATGAGCGGCTGGCGGCGGGCCAGGAACCGGAACTGCTGGAAGAAATCGTCAGCCTGTGCCTGCGCGCCGCCGAAGGGGTTGATGTGCTGGTAGCCGAGGGTATGCACAGCGACGCGGTTCACCCATTCACGCCGCGTCTGAATGCCGAGATTGTGCGCAGCCTGAAGGCCGAGGTGATTCTTGTGACCAGCGTCACAGGCAGCAATGGCAACGGTAATGCCGTGGAGGAAATCACCCATATGGCGCAGCGTATGGGCCAGGTGGGCTGTCACATCGCCGGCGCCATCATCAACAAGACTCCCGCCAGATTCGACGCCGAAGCCGCCCGCCAGGCGCTGGGCGACATCGCGTTGTGGGGCGTGGTGCATTACGACTCGATCCTGCGGGCGCCGCGCACGCTGGATGTAGCGCGCCATCTGAACGCCCGCGTGCTGGTCGAGGGTGAGCTGGCTACCCGCCGCGTGCTGGAAACCGTGATCACCGCCCGCTCTGCCGCCGAGATGATCCATCGTCTCGTGCCCGGCGCGCTGATCATGGGCGCGGGCGACCGCGACGACATCATGCTCGCTACCGCGCTGGCGGCCAGCAAAGGGGTGCAACTGGCCGGGCTGGTGCTGACGCACGGTTCGGAAATTGATCCCCGTATCCGCAAGCTGGCCTCGCACGCCTTCGAAAGCGGTCTGCCGGTCCTCAGCGTGGCCAACGACACGTTCATTACCGCCACCCATATTGATCACATGCCGAGCGCCGTTCCTGCGGACGATCTCGTGCGCATCAACGCTGTGCTGGATGCGGTAGCCGAACAGCTCTCGCCTGAAATCCTCAACGCCAGCGTCCGGAGGCCGGCCTCGACCCAGATGTCGCCGCCGGCCTTCCGCTACCGGCTGATCCAGAAAGCGCGGGCCGCGAACCAGCGCATCGTGCTGCCGGAGGGGGACGAGCCGCGCACCGTCCGGGCCGCGGTCATCTGCGCGGAAAAAGGCATCGCGCGCTGCGTGCTGCTCGGCCAGCGCGCCGCCATCGAGGCGGTGGCGACCGCCCATG
>CALMNY010000138.1 GCA_937872125.1 uncultured Candidatus Competibacteraceae bacterium
CAACGACGCCGCCAGCTATCGCTACCTGGCCGAATCCATCCGCATGCACCCGGATCAGGAGACTTTGCTGCACATGATGGAGGCGGCGGGCTTCGAACGCTGCCAGTATTTCAACCTGACCGGCGGCGTGGTCGCGGTGCATCGCGGCTACAAATTCTGAACGCCCCCACCGACCTGATCCTGCTTCCTTCCGCCGAGACGCGAGAACGGCATGTTTGGCCCCGCCCAAGTTTTGCGCTTGTTGCACATCAACCGGGTGCTGGTGCGCCATGGTCTGGATGACATCGTTTTGGCCACCCATTTGTTCCGGCCCGTTGGCTTCGTGCGCCATCTGTTGCCGTGGAACTGGGCGCCGCGCCAGGAACTGAAGCTGTCGCGCGGTGAGCGGATTCGGCTGGCGCTGGAGGATTTGGGACCGATCTTCGTCAAGTTCGGCCAAATGCTGTCCACCCGCCGCGATCTGCTCCCGGATGACATCGCCCTGGAACTGGCCAAGCTTCAGGACCAGGTGCCGCCGTTCCCCAGCGAACAGGCGCGGGCCATCATCGAGAGAGCCTACGGCCAGCCGCTGGCAGCGGTGTTCGCCGAATTCGAGTCGCAACCGCTGGCGTCGGCCTCCATCGCCCAGGTTCACGCCGCCCGGTTACAGAATGGTCGTGAGGTGGTGGTCAAGGTGTTGCGGCCCGCCGTCGAAAAAGTCATCCGCCGCGATGTGGAACTGCTGTACATCATCGCCAGTCTGGCCCAGCGCTACTGGAGGGAAGGCCGCCGGCTGCGACCGCTGGAAGTGGTGGCGGAATATGAAAAGACCATCTTCGACGAACTGGACCTGGTGCGCGAGGCGGCCAACGCCAGCCACCTGCGGCGCAATTTCCAGAACTCGCCGATCTTGTACGTCCCGGAAATCTTCTGGCCGGAGACCCGCCGCGACGTCCTGGTCATGGAGCGGATTCGCGGCATTCCGGTGGGCGATCTGGCCGAACTGCGCCGGCGTGGCGTGGATTTGAAGAAGCTGTCCGCACGGGGCGTGGAAGTATTTTTTACCCAGGTGTTCCGCGACAGCTTTTTCCATGCCGACATGCACCCCGGCAACATCTTCGTCAACGCCGACGATCCGGACGACCCGCGCTACATCGCCGTGGATTTCGGCATCATCGGCACGCTCAGTCCCACCGACCAGCATTATCTGGCCGAGAACTTCCTGGCCTTTTTTCACCGCGATTATCGGCGAGTAGCGGAACTGCACATCGAGTCGGGCTGGGTGCCGGCGGAAACCCGGGTGGATGAATTTGAATCGGCCATTCGCACCGTGTCGGAGCCGATCTTCGACCGCCCGCTCAAGGACATCTCGTTCGGCGGCTTTCTGCTGACCCTGTTTCAGACCGCGCGGCGCTTCAACATGGAAGTGCAGCCGCAACTGGTGCTGCTGCAAAAGACCTTGCTCAACATCGAGGGGCTGGGCCGGCAACTCGACCCCGAACTGGACTTGTGGCAAACCGCCAAGCCGTTCCTGGAAAACTGGATGCGCGACCGGGTGGGGCCGCTGTCGTTCCTCAACCGCGTCAAGCGCCAACTGCCGCACTGGGCCGACCAGACGCCGGACTTACCCAATCTGATTCATGGTTTGCTCCAGCGCGCCAGCGACGGCGAACTCACGGTGCGGTTGCGCAAGCAGGAGATGGAACAGTGGCGGCGGGAACTGCGCCGGGCCAACCGCCGCAGTTTTCACGCCACGGCGGGCGCCGCGCTGGTGGTCAGCGCGGCGGTCATTCTGGGGTTCGACGCCCAGAGCGGCGTCAGCCTGTGGCACGCGCCACTGCCGAGCTGGTTGCTGGGCGGGATCGGGCTCGGCCTGATCCTCAGCGCCTGGCCGCTGGATGGCTGAGTTTTCTACGACCGCTGCAACGCGCTTTCCACTTCGTCGCGCTTGGCCCGCCCGCACAGAATCTCGATCAGGCTCAACGCAAAGTCCATTGCCGTGCCTGGCCCGCGCGAGGTGATGAACGTCCCGTCGCGCACCACGGCGGCGCTGCTCAGCTTGATGTCGGGCTGACCATCGAGCACGCCGGGATAGGCGGTCACTTCGCGGCCGCTGACCAGACCGGCGCTGACCAGTACTTTCGGGGCGGCGCAGATGGCGGCGACATAGCGACCCTGTTCCGTCATCCGCCGCAATAGCGCCGCGATCCGCTGATCCGCCTCCAGCCGCTGCGCGCCGCCCAGGCCGCCTGGCAGCACCACCAGGTCGAAGTCCTGATCCAGCACCGCATCCAGGGTGGTTTCAGGCAGTAGCACGACGCCCCGCGACGCAGTGACGGGATCAGCTTCCAGTCCTGCCACCGTTACGGTAACGCCCGCCCGGCGGAATAAATCAATGAGAGTCACAGCTTCCAGTTCCTCGCAACCTTGCGCGAGGGGAACGAGAACGGTGGCCATAACAGAATCTCCTCCAGGTGGGCGGCAAGGCCGGTCTCAGCCATTCTTGCGGGTTTGCAACAGAGTCATGCCTTTAAGCAGGTTCAGGGCTTCATACAAGGGATAATCGCTTTGGGCCAGATCGCCTTCAGCGCCAGCAGTTCTGGCGTCGGGTGCGCTCTCGTCCGGAGCCTTGTCGTTGCGCAGATGGCCAGTCAAATCGGCCTCCTTGACGGTGTCCGACTCAGCGCCCTCCACGCCATTGGTAACCTTGAACGGCTTGAGCTTGATGTCGGGTTCGATGCCCTGGGCCTGGATGGAGCGGCCGTTCGGCGTGTAGTAGCGGGCGGTGGTCAGCTTGACCGCAGTGCCGTTGCCCAGCGGCAGAATGGTTTGCACCGACCCCTTGCCGAAGGTGCGCTCGCCAAGAATCAGCGCGCGGTGATGGTCTTGCAGCGCGCCGGCGACGATTTCCGAGGCCGAGGCGGAGCCGCCGTTGACCAGCACCACCAGCGGCGCACCCTTGAGCAGGTCGCCCGGCGTCGCCTTGAAGCTTTGGTCGGAGCCGTCGCCGCGCCCCTTGGTCTGGACGATAGCGCCGTCCTCCAGAAAATCATCGGCGACATCCACCGCGCCATTCAGCACGCCGCCCGGATTGTTGCGCAAATCCAGCACCACGCCCCGCAGCGGCCCCTTGTTCTGCTGTTCGACTTCTTGCAGGGCCTGCCGCAGGTTCTGAGCAGTCTTGGCCTGGAACTGGGTGATGCGCAGATAGCCAAATCCCGGCTCCAGCAGGCGGCTCTTGACGCTCCGGACCTGAATGACCTCGCGGATCAGCCTGATTTTGAGCGGTTTGCGCACGCCTTCCCGCACGATGGTCAGGGTGATCGCCGTGTTCGGCTTGCCGCGCATCCGCTGGATCGCATCCGAGAGCGCCATGCCTTTGACCGAGACATCGTCCAGCCGGATGATCAGATCGCCGGCGCGGATGCCAGCCCGTTGGGCGGGGGTATCGTCAATCGGGGCGATGACCTTGAGAAAACCGTCTTCCTGGCCGACCTCGATGCCCAGGCCGCCAAATTCGCCGGAGGTGCCGATCTGCAAATCCTGGAACGCCTCGGCGTCCAGAAAAGCCGAATGCGGGTCCAGATTGCTCAACATGCCGCGAATGGCGTTTTCCAGCAGATCCTTGTCCTTGACCGGTTCGACGTAGTCCTGCTTGACGGCGTCAAGCACGCCGGTGAACGTGCGCAACTCATCCAGCGGCAATTTGTTTTCCGGCGGCGTTTCCTTTTCGGCCCAGACCGTATGCACTGTCGTCAGCGCAATGCCCGCCAGAAAACTCAACGCCAGCGCCAGACCGTGTCGGGTTGCAGCACTCATCTTCACTCCAAAAACTATGTTTGCTTGCGGCCAGGGAATTATCGGGGAATATTTAGCGCATTTCTGGCATAAGACAACAGGGCGAACCTGAAAATCGCAGCACAGACGGAGGAAATTGCAACGAGGGCGGACGGCCTCAAGAAAGCCCCGCGCGCCGGTTTTGCCACCAGGCGCCGGGGCGGCGTGAATGCAGGAGCGGGCGATTCCGCTTATTTGGCCTTGCCCTGGTTGGCAACGGCATCCATTAGTTTCTTGAGTTCCTCGGGATCAGCCAGATACTGACCGCCTTTCTTGATCGGCCGCAGGTTGGCGTCCAGCTCGTAGACCAGCGGGATGGCGGTGGGGATGTTCAGGCCAACGATCTCGTCATCAGCGATATCGTCGAGATACTTGACCAGCGCCCGCAGGCTGTTGCCATGAGCCGCAATCGCCACTCGCTTGCCGGAACGGATGGTCGGCACCAGGACGTCGTGCCAGAACGGCAGCACCCGGTCGATGGTCGTCTTGAGGCTCTCGGTGGCGGGCAGCACGCGCGGATCCAGGTCAGCATAGCGCGGGTCGTTGGTGGGAAAGCGCGGGTCGGATGGATCCAGCGGCGGCGGCGGGATGTCGAAACTGCGCCGCCAAATCTTGACCTGATCCTCGCCGTGCTTGGCGGCAGTTTCGGATTTGTCCAGACCGGCCAGCGCACCGTAGTGGCGCTCGTTGAGCCGCCAGCTCCGATACACCGGAATCCACGTCAGGTCCATCACATCCAGCACGTTCCACAGGGTGTGGATGGCGCGCTTGAGCACCGAGGTGTACGCCACATCAAAGACAAAACCCTCCTTTTTAAGGGTCTGGCCGGCTTTCTTGGCTTCCTCGATCCCTTTTTCCGACAGGTCTACATCGACCCACCCGGTGAAGCGGTTTTCCTTGTTCCACTGGCTTTCGCCGTGGCGGAGCAGCACGAGCTTATACATGAGCGGTAAGCCTCCTCATTGTGTCGTCTAGCGGGGTTGTTGTCGTTATCAAATCCGGGCCAGTCCGTCCGGATGACAGGGAATTTTCACACTGGAATCATACGCCCGGTCGGCCGATTGCGCCAGCCGCGCCCCGCTGGGCCGGCGTTGGTGACTTCTCAATATCGCTATATTCCGCTATGCTGATAAACCAAAATTCCTGGACGAGGCGTGGTCGGAGCATGATGCGCGGCGAATGCGCTGGTGTGGCGCGAAGTGGCGTTCATTCCGGCAACTCGCCGGATTCCCTGATGACCCACGATGACGACATCGAACGGGCTTCGCGCTCGCTCAAGGCAATGTCGCACCCCTTACGGCTCAAGATACTCTGCACCCTGGGTGACCAGGAGGTTAGCGTGCAGGACATCGTTGAACAGGTTGGCACTTCCCAGAGCAATATTTCCCAGCACCTGGCTATTCTACGCGACAAGGGTATTCTGACCTGCCGCAAAGACGCCAATCGGGTGTATTACCGGGTAAGCGACGCGCGCACTCTGCGTCTGATCAGCATGATGCGGGAAGTATTCTGTGCGCGGATTTGAATCCTGGCGCGTGTAGCGGGGCTTTCAAGGAAGGTGGATTGCGCTCCGCTGATCCACTCTACCCAGTAAAATTACTGAGAATTGGTATAACTATCTCTTCATGAGGTCCATGCATGAATAGCGAACGGATCATCCGGATCATGGCCGGATCCTTCATCCTGTTATCGTTGCTGCTGGGAGCGCCGGCCAGCCCGCTTTATCACAGCAGCTACTGGTTGTGGTTCACTGCCTTCGTTGGGTTGAACCTGTTTCAAAGCGGCTTTACCCGCTTCTGTCCGGCGGAAACGATCCTGTGGAAGCTGGGCGTCAAAAAAGCCGGCGACCAGGCGGGTTGTTCGACCTAGGGAACAGCGATGAGTGACTTTACCGAATTCGTCCTGCACAACTGGCTGTTGTTTCTGGCGCTGTTCGCCATTCTGGGCATGTTGATCGGCGGCGAGATTCTGCGCAAGATGCGTGGGGTGAGTACGCTCGACGCCCCCAGCGCCCTGCGGCTGATCAATGACCAGGACGCTGTGATCGTGGACATCCGCGACGCCGGCGACTACAAGGAGGGCCATATTCCGCAGGCTCGCCACCTCCCGTTCAGCGCCCTGCAGGAGCGCTTGGGCGAACTGAAAGTCAAGGATCAACCGATCATTGTCTATTGCCGCACCGGCGCTGCTTCACAGTCGGCCTGCGTGCTGCTCAAGAAAAACGGCTTTGCCAACGTCCACAGTCTGAAGGGCGGCTTGCCAAGCTGGCTCGACGCACATTTGCCGATCAGTCGCAAGAAATCCTGACCGCCGCCGCGCCGGAGTTCCGCTGTGCCGAATATCATCATGTACGCTTTTGACGCCTGCCCCTACTGCCAGCGGGCGCGCGCCCTGCTGGACCGCAAGGGCGCGGTTTACACCGTGCTGGATGTAGAGCGCGATCCGCGCTTGTGGCTTGAAATCGCCGAGCGCACCGGCCGCAACACCGTACCGCAGATTTTTATCGCTGACCGGCACATCGGCGGGTGCGACGACCTGGTCGCGCTGGACCAGCGCGGCGAGTTGGACCCTCTCCTGAAAACCCCGTGAACCCGCCGCCGGTTGGCGGGTTTTTTCGCCTCAACCTCAACCCCGAGTATGCGCATGAGCGAGCAACCGCAGGTTTCCCAGCACTTCGACATTCAGAAGGTCTATCTGAAGGACGTCTCGCTGGAAACGCCCAATTCCCCGCTGATTTTTACCGAGCAATGGCAGCCGCAGACCGAAGTGCGGCTGGAAACCGGCGCTACGCCGCTGACCGAGGATTTATTCGAGGTGGTGCTGACCCTGACCATCACGACCAAGGTCGGCGAGCGCACCGCCTATCTGGCCGAGGTCCAGCAGGGCGGACTGTTCACCCTGCGCGGGTTCGACGAGCCACAGATGGGTCACATGTTGCACGCGTTCTGTCCGAACATTCTGTTCCCCTTCGCCCGCGAGGAACTGGCCTCCCTGGTCGGCAAGGGCGGATTCCCGGCGTTGCTGCTCAACCCGATCAACTTTGACGGCATGTACCTGCAGCGTCTGCAGCAACAGCAGGCGCAAGCCGCGGAGGCTGCGCCGCCGGCGACGCACTGAGACCGGACCGCTGTGGCCACGGTCGCAGTGCTCGGTCCCGGCTCCTGGGGCACCGCGCTGGCGTTGCTGCTGGCGCGTAACGGCCACACAGTCCGGCTGTGGGGCCATGACCCTGAGGAAATCGCGCCGCTGCGCCGGGAGCGGGAAAACCGCCGCTATCTCCCCGGCATTCCCTTCCCGCCGGCGCTGACCGCCGGGATTGATCTGGTGGAAGCACTGGCCGGCGCCGATCTGGCGCTGGCGGTGGTGCCCAGTCATGCCTACGGAATGACCCTGGCTCGATTGCGGCCGCACTTTCCGGTGGGTGCCGGCTTCGCCTGGGCCACCAAGGGACTGGAACCCGGTGGAGGGCGGTTTCTGCATGAAGTCACTGCGGAAATTCTGGGCGCCGCCTGGCCGGCGGCAGTGATTTCAGGCCCCAGTTTCGCCGGGGAAGTGGCGCGCGGGTTGCCGACCGCGGTCACTGTCGCCTCCACCGACGCGGCGCACGCCCGGCGAGTGGCGATCCTGCTGCACGGCTCCAACCTGCGCGCCTACACCAGTAGCGATGTGATCGGCGTCGAACTGGGCGGAGCGGTCAAGAACGTGCTGGCGATTGCCGCCGGCATCGCCGACGGGCTGGGCTTCGGCGCCAACGCCCGGGCGGCCCTGATCACGCGCGGCCTGGCGGAAATGGCGCGGCTGGGGCGGGCGGTGGGCGGCCAGCGCGAAACCTTTATGGGGCTGGCCGGCCTCGGCGATCTGGTATTAACCTGCACCGACGACCAGTCGCGTAATCGCCGATTCGGGCTGGCTATCGGGCGGGGCGAAACGGCCGAGGCGGCCTGCGCAGCCATCGGCCAGGTGGTGGAGGGCGCCGCGACGGCGCGGGAGGCGTTGCGGTTGGCCCATCGGCATGGAGTGGACATGCCGATTACCGAACAGGTCAATGCGGTTTTGTATCACGGCCAGGATCCGCGCCGGGCCGTGGAGCTTTTGCTGGCGCGCGATCTGAAGCCGGAAGCGGTTTGAAGCCGGGGCAAGACCGCAAGACCCGTAGGGTACGCACTGCGTACCGATTCAGCGGATGGCGGTGGCGGTCGTGTCGCGGCTGGGAATCAGGTGATGTTTTCCAGCAGCGGCTGATGGTGCTCATCCACTTCCCGGTCCGGTCCGCTGTAGACCCGGGGCCAGCGTTTTTTCACCACCGGGCTGTGGCTGGCCAGGGCATGGCAGGTGTTCAACACCGGCGGCGCGGCCCGCTCAGCGGCGGGTTTGGCGTCTTCCTCGTCGTAACGCTGGCCGTAGAGGGTCTGGAGAAAGGCTGTGGCGACCGGACCGAGCAATTCGGTCATGTGCGTGCAACCCTGCACGCCGGTAAACAATTCCTTGATCCTGAGCGACCAGCCCGGGCCGATGCGCGCCCCGATCAGTTGCCGGTAGCGGTCGGTGATGGCGGGACAGAGATTGAACGGCGCCGCGTCGGTGCAGGCTTCCACATCATGGATCTGGAAATGATCATCCACCGTCAGGCGAATCCACATTTCGTGCAGCGGTTGGCCCGCTTGAATGATCCCGCCGCGATCCTCGTTGGGGAAAGAGTAGGTTTTGGTGTCCACCATGTGGCCCTCGATGTCCCACAAGCCATCCTCGCGGCGGTAGCCCGTGCATTGCACGACGCGCCGGTGCAACATCTGGCGTGGAACAGGAGTGGAGAGCGGCATGGAATCCTCCAGGTAAATTAAAGTTGACCCACAGAGGGGGTGTCAGTCAAAGAACACACCTTCCAGGATACGCGCCAGCCGTGCTTCCGTTTGGGCGAGCACCTCGCGCTTCTGGTCGGGGGTGTAGTCCCACCAGGCGGCGATTTCGTTCAGGGTGCGATAGCAGCCGTCGCAAAGCTGGGTGTGCGGGTTGAGGACGCAGACGCCGATGCAGGGGGAGGGCGGATCACTGGACGGAGCGGCGGGTTCGGCGGTCATGACGGATTGGGTGATGGTCGCGGGATCACGGGCCGCATGATACCGCACTGCGGTGGCGTGAATCCATAGAATACCATGGGATCTTGTGGGATACCTGCTCGCTCGGGAGGCGGTTGGCCGCGAAGCAGCGGGAAGGAATTTATGATGGGCTTATCGAGTGTGCTGGTTCAGAGCACGCGCCTGGGCGCTTTGGTTGGGCGGTGGCGGCCCGACCCTCGATCCTGTGGTGGCTTATGGACGTTCCCGTGGTCTTCGCGGCCAACCGGTTTAACCGAGCCTGGCCTGATCCATCTTACCAAATAAAACCATGGGGGATAAACCGGCCCTGTGCCACCCATCTTATGCTTCACCGTAATCAAGGAGAATTGCGGGTAGAGATTAGGATAAACCCTGATCAGGCTAAGGTATAACCTGATGGTATGGCCGATGGGCGGGTATGGCGGATGATTAAGTACAGCGCCAATGGGGTTTGCGCTTGTATGGACGCATGGTCGGGTTTAACCTTGTATAAAATGGATGAAGAGTAAACCGGCCTGTCTTGGCGGCGCGCCATAGCGGGCTTTAAACCATCAAACCACCCAGGGGGAACCCCGTTATGTTGTCTTATCAAGATTGCGTGGAATTGAGCGACTTGACTGAGGAAGAGATCGAGGCTATCGCCGAACATGAGCATCTACCGGAAATGGCCGCGCTCGAGCTGGGCAGCTATCTGGTGCATAGCCCGGAAGGCGTCCCGATGATCAAGCGCATCATTCTGGAGGACATCGAGGAAGAGCGCCGGCGCGGTCATAACGACAAGGTCTTGAAGTTGAAGCTGGTGCTCAAGCACTTTGTCGACACGCATCCGGTCAAGGAGTAAGCGCAGTTGGGGTTCTGGCGTGAGCGCACCGATTCGAGGGCGCTCAGGGCGTGGGTTCGGCCAGCAGGGCGTGAACCTCAGCCAGACTGGCGCGGCGCATGGGACGGCCATCTACCGGGCTGAGTGGGGCTTCCCGCTCGGCCAGCAGCCCGAACAGGGTGAGATCAATGCAGGTTTCGCCGGCGGTGAAGCGAAAGACCGGCAAGCGAATCTGAACGCCATCGGCCATTTTCAGTCGGCGTTCGGCGGTCTCGAAGGGAATGTGGCGCTCCATCAGGAACAGCGCGATCTCCTCGGGCGACTCGGCGAACAGGTGCAGGTGGATGCCTGTATGAGGGCCAACGGCGCCGCTCAGTACCGAACCGACCAGCCGTGGCCGAAACCGCGCCAGAAACTGCATGGCCTCCAGGGCGGTTTCCCGCAAGCGGCGCAGGCGCAGGGCCTGGCGGTCAGCGTCGAACAGCCGCTGTCGGTCGAGCAGAGCCTGTTCGATGGCGACGTTATCCGGCAGGACGGCCCGGTTGTTGACCGCCAGCCGCAAGGCAGCCTTGCGCCGGGCGGCGCTGAAATCCTGAACGCCTTCCTCGGCGATCAGCCGGGCGCATTCCTGGGCGATCAGGGTTTTGAGACGGTGGTCATCGCGGGAGCGGCGGGGCATGGGCGAACTCCGATTCATTGACTATATTCCATGGAGCGAGCGTGCGATCGTCCGCTCCCGATTCAGCGAGGAAGCGTAACGTGGCTCTGTTCACGCGTAAAGAACCCATTCTGGGCATCGATATCGGTCCCTCGGCGGTCAAGCTGGTCGAGTTGAGCCGTTCCGGATCGCGGTTTCGGGTCGAGGGTTTCGCCATTGAACCGCTGGGCGAGGGCCTGGTGGAAGACCGCAATCCCACCGACACGGATGGGGTGGCGGAAGCGGTCAAGCGAGCCTGCCGCAAGGCGGGTGTTCGGGCGCGCCGCGCGGCTGTGGCGGTGCCGACCTCCAGTGTGATCACCCGCACCGTGCCCATGCCGGCGGAGTTCAAGGAAAGCGATATCGAAACCAATATTACGATTGAAGCGGTTCAGTATATTCCCTATCCCATTGAGGAAGTCTATCTGGATTTCGAGGCGAAAGGACTGTCTCCAGTCAGCGGCGACATGCAGGATGTCATGCTGGTGGCCACGCGCAAGGAAAACGTGGATACCCGGGAGGCTTCCCTTAAGGAGGCGGGGCTGACGCCCGCCGTCGTGGATGTGGAGGCCTATGCGTTGGAGAACGCCTTCCAGTTGGTGCTGGACGATCTGCCCAAGGCCGGCGGTGAGGGGGGATTGAGCCTGAGCAAGTCCCGGGACAGTCTGGCGGTGCTGGTGGATATCGGCTCTACGATCACCAGCCTTTATATTTTGCAACAGGATCGGGTCATTTTCACCCGCGAGCAGCGGTTTGGCTGTGACCAGTTGACGGTGCGGATCGCTGAGGCCTATGGCCTGTCGCGCGAGCAGGCTGAGCAGGCCAAACGCTCCGGCGCGGTGAGCGAAGATTATCCTACGATGATTCTGGAGCCGTTCAAGCAGATGCTGGCGGAACAGATTGGCCATGGCTTGCAGTTCTTTTTTTCCTCCGACCAATATGTTTCCGGCCACTATAATGTAGATACCATCGTCTTGAGCGGTGGGGGCGCCGCGATTATCGGGCTGGACCGGGTGGTGGCGGACGTGCTGGGCATTGCGACGGTGGTGGCCAATCCCTTCAAGAGCATGGGAACCGCCGCGCGGGTCAACAGCAACACCCTGCTGCGCGATGCGCCGTTGTTGCTGATCGCCTGCGGGCTGGCCCTGAGGAGCTTCGACTGACATGACACGCATCAATTTATTGCCCTGGCGGGAAGCGCGCCGCGCGCAACGACAGCGTGAACTGATCGGGATGCTGGTCGCCGCGGCGCTGGTCGGAATCGGCATCGCGTTCGGGGTGTACACCGAGATCGCCCACCGCATCCAGTATCAGCAGGAACGCAACAACTACCTGCGTGACGAAATCGCCCAGCTCAAGAAAGCGGCTGAGGAGATGCAGGAGTTGCAAAAAGTCAAAAGCCGGCTGGTGGACCGGCTGAACGTCGTGCAGAAGCTGCAAACAGTTCGCCCTGGCATGGTGAGGATGCTGGATGAACTGGCGCGGCTGGTGCCGCAGGATATCTACATCACCAGCTTTAAAGCCGCCACCAATCAAGTGACGCTGAGCGGCGTCGCCCGTTCTGACAATATCATTTCCGAATTTATGCGCGACCTCAAGAACAGTCCGAGCCATCTGTTCGGCGAACCGGCATTACAAGTGATCGAAACCCGCAGTGTTAACAACGTACAGGCCCGGGTGTTTGATCTGACGGTTCCCCTGACACTCGGAGGAGGCGCGGGCGGCCAGGCCAAAGCGGGGGGGTAACACGATATGAATCTGTCCGAGATCAACCTGAGCGATTTCGATCTGCGCGAGGCTGGCGAGTGGCCGCTGGCGGGCAAGGCGGTGCTGATGGTGCTGATCATCGCCGCCATTCTGGGCGCCGGCTATTATTTTTTCACGGACGATCAACTGCAAGAGCTGGACAAGGTGACCCGGGAGGAGCAGACGCTGCGCCAGGAATATGTGGAGAAATGGCGGGTGACTGCCAATCTGGAAGCGTTTCGCAAGCAGATCGAACAGATGGAAAAGGACCTGGAGGTGATGCTGCGCCAGTTGCCGACCGGCACCGAGATGCCCGATCTGTTGGAGGACGTGTCCAACACCGGCAAAAAGAACGGTCTGGATTTTGAACTGTTCAAGCCCGAGGCCGAGCAGCCGAAGGATTTTTACGCCGCCAAGCCGATTACCATCAAGGCTACCGCGAACTATCATCAGTTTGGCGCGTTCGTGAGCGGGGTGGCGGCGCTGTCGCGGATCGTGACTCTGGAGAGTGCGACGCTGACCAGCGCGGCCGGCAGGGATGTGCAGAGGAAGCAGGAGATCAAGCTGACCAGCGCGCCGCTCAGCATTCAGGCGACCTTGCAAACCTATCGCTATATGGAGGAGAGCGGCGGGCCCAGCAGTCAGCAGCAGGGGGGGGCTGGTAAAAAATGAACAGATGCTGGAGGGTAAGACCGGCGAGCATCGTGGGGCTGGGGGTGGCGCTGGCCGTGCTGGCGGGGTGCGCCCAGCCGGACCTCAGTGAAGTCAAGCAGTTTGTGGCGACCACCCAGAAAACTGCGGTGGTCAAGAAGCTCGATCCGCCGCCGGAGATCAAGCCGTATACGCCGTTCGCCTATACCGCCCAGGGGATCAAGGATCCCTTTGTGTTAGCGCCGTTCGCCCAGGAAGAAGAACTGGAACTGCCTCAGGAGCTGATGGCGCAGAGCCCCAGTTATACGGGGCCGCGGCCGGATCCGAATCGGGTGCGGGAGGAACTGGAGAAATACTCGCTCGGTTCGCTCAAGATGATGGGCACCTTCCGCATGGGCGGCGGCGATGGCGAGTTGTGGGCGCTGGTTTTGGCTCCCGATAATGTTGTGCATCGGGTGCGGAAAAACAATTATCTGGGCACTAACCATGGCAAGATCGTCGGGATCACGGAGCAGCGGCTTGAGTTGAAGGAAATCGTTCCGGAGGGTCCCGGGCGCTGGCAGGAGCGTGAAGCGTTCCTGTCGCTTACCCAATAATTGAGGGGGAGGTGTCATGACGAGCAGGTCCGCGAGCGAAAGCCAACGGGACCATCAGTCGGCTCAGGGGCGGCTACCGCGTTGGGCGGCGGTGCTGGGGCTGATCTGGGGGATCGTGTTGATCGGGGTGTGGGGGGCGGCGCTGGCGGCCGCCGAGGCCGGGTCGGTGGTGTTGCAGGCGGTGGATATCAGTCCGCTGGCCGGCAACCGCCTGCAACTGCGGTTTCAATTGTCGGGGCCACCCAAGGGGCCGCCGAGCAGCTTTACCATCAATGAGCCGGCGCGGATCGTGCTGGATTTTCTGGATACGGCCAATGGCCTGAGCGCCCGGCAGCAGCCGATTAATGTCGGAGTGGCTGACAAGATCAGCGTGCTGGAAGGGGCCGACCGGACCCGGGCGTCGCTGAATCTGGCGCGGCTGGTGCCTTACAAGGTGCAGGTGCAGGGCAATACGGTGCTGTTGACGCTGGAGAATGCGGGCGCCCCCGCGGCGCGGACCCCGGCGCAGACGCCGGTGACTTCGGGCCAGGCGGCGGCGGCGAGCAAGCGGCCGCCGGACGTCAAGGCGCCGGTGGTGGGTGGCGGCGGGCCGCGCACGCTCAGCGATGTCGGGTTTAAGCGCGGGCCGAATGGTCAGGGCGTCATCACCGTCAAGCTGTCCAATCCCAACATCGCGGCGGACGTGCGCCAGGAGGGTAATCAGATCGTCGCCGATTTTCCGGGGGCGACGCTGACGCGCGGCCAGGAGCGGCGACTGGATGTGACTGATTTCGCCACGCCGGTGACGACCGTGGAGGCGTTGAACCGGGGCGGCGCCGCCCGCCTGAACATCAGGCCCAACCCACCGTTCGAGTATCTGGCCTATCAGGCCAATGATCTGTATGTGGTCGAGGTGCGGCCGCCGCAGAAATCCAAGGAGGAGGAGGACAAGGAGGCGCAGTTCGATCCGTCCAAGAAGAAATATACTGGCGACCTGTTGTCGCTGAACTTCCAGGACATCGAGGTGCGGGCGATTCTGCAAATTCTGGCGGATTTCACCGGCCTGAACATCGTGGTCAGCGACAGCGTGAAGGGCAACCTGACCCTGCGCTTGCAGAACGTGCCCTGGGATCAGGCGCTGGACATCATCCTGCGCACCAAGGGTCTGGCCATGCGCCAGAACGGTAATGTGATCTTTATTGCGCCGACCGAGGAAGTGGCGGCGCGTGAGAAGCTGGACCTGGAGTCGCGCAAGACGGTGGAGGAACTGATCCCGCTGCGCACCGAGATCATTCAGGTCAACTACGCCAAGGCCAAGGATATGGCGGAACTGTTGAAGCGGAAGGCGGCCGGCGAAAAAGGCGCCATCATTGAATCCGGCATTTTGTCGGCGCGCGGCGACGTGTCGGTGGATGAGCGCACCAACAGTCTGATCGTCAAGGATGTGCCGGACAAGGTAGCGGAAGTGCGCGCCCTGGTGACCAAACTGGATGTG
>CALMNY010000139.1 GCA_937872125.1 uncultured Candidatus Competibacteraceae bacterium
CATATTCCGCCTGGGTGCTCTTTTCAGCGTCGCTGCCCACGAAATCAGCCAGCTTACCGCCGACCAGCGGAATCCCACACTTGACTTCCAGTTGCACGTCGTTGACGCAGCCCTCGCCCTGGGTCCGTATTTCCATGATGCCCTTAATGTTGACCGGCACGCCCGCGATATCAATCCCGAACTGGCACCGATAGGGACCGCCCGCTTTGCCTTCCCACTTTTCACTCTGGACAATGCTATTCCAGGGATTGAGGAATTTCTTCAGCAGCGCCGGTACGTCGGCTGGAATTTCCCGCTTGATCTTGACGGTATAGCGGCCCTCGCTCCCGGCGCATTCCAGCACCTCGACATTGCGCGCCCCGATGCCTTCATACTTGATCTTCATGAAATCGGGGTCGTGAAACAGCCCGAAAACCGTATCCACGTCCTTGGCATACTGATGTAACGCTTTGATCTTCATGGATTCTCCTGACTCAGGGTGAATTAGAACCTTTCCTGACCTGCTGTTTTACCCGCTTTTTGTGGCTGCGGTCTGGATGTCTGACTGACGGACTGGCGATGATACTGACAGTCATATTAGCAAGCTGGCACGTTTTAGCGATTTGCGCGCGAAGGTTCAGACATTACCACGCCTTCGGCTGGAACTTCGCATCGTTCAGAATCTTCACCGTATCGCCGGTCTGCGCCAGCACGAACAGCCCCTGCCGGTAGGCGTAGCGATCCGCCCCGTCTTCGCTTCTCCAAGGGATGAGCCGCTATTTCCCTACCGGGCACTCCCCGACCAGTTCCACCTTCCCCTGCTCATCCACCGCGTCCAGCCGCACTGTGAAGCCCCACAGCCGATGCAGGTGCTTGAGCAATCGCCAGCCGCAACCGCCATCAGTAAGGGTCGCGTCTCAGCAGGGCTTCATAGCCCGCCTGCTCAAAATGATGATCGTAAGTCAGCGCCCGACCGACATGACGTTGCTGCATAACCAGAAACGAGATGCAATCGGTCAGAGACCATGCCTTATCACCGCGCTCACGGTGCAAGCGCATACCGCTTTCAAAAAGCGACGGGGAGGCCGGAATCCATTCCCATTCTGGCGCGGTTTGAACTTCCTGAACTGCCGAATGCACTTTTGGGCGATCAGCAGGCATCGACAAACCGTTGACTAACTCCCAAATGACATACTCCGTAATCAGCAACGGTTCCTTGATCATTTCCGCCCATGCCTGAGCACGGGAATGAAGTGAGTCGCGAGGATTCAACACAGCCAAAAGAAAACTGGTGTCTACGAAAATCATGGCTGTTTGGGCAAGCCATAAAGATAATGGTCATGTTGCGTCGCCAAATCCTCTGGGAGCGCCGGATTAGCCGGGAAAGAACGCCCAATCTCCACCAAGCGAGTTAATGTGGTTCGCCGAACAACAGTTGATCGCTGCGATTGAACGTTCAACTCGACTTCACACGGATCTGGTAATTCCACTGGATCCGTGGGACGAAACAGCCCATTTTCATAAACTGCATGAATCGTTTGCATCGGATATTCCTATTGCGGAAGGGCAGCGGCTGTTGCCGGCTACTTCAATTCATGAGGTCAGGGAACTGTCTAACCGGCAACCCGGCTATTTCCCCGCCGGGCACTCTCCGACCAGTTCCACTTTCCCATTCTCGTCCACCGCTTCCAGCCGCACCGTGAAGCCCCACAACCGGTACAGGTGCTTGAGCACTTTCCGGGTGCTGTCGGGGTGCAAGGGGCGGCGGTGATAGCGGGTATGGCGCAGGGTCAGCGACCGATCCTGACGGTGCGCCACATTCCACACCTGAATGTTCGGCTCGCGGCTGCCGAGGTTGTACTGGTCGGCCAGCGCCCGCCGCAGCCGCCGGTAGCCGGCATCGTCATGAATCGCGGTAACTTCCAGCTCGTCCTGCGTGTCGTCGTCCAGCACGGCGAACAGCTTGAAATCGCGCATCAGTTTGGGTGACAGATATTGGGCGATGAAGCTCTCGTCCTTGAAGTTGCGCATGGCGAAGTCCAGCACCTTGAGCCAGTCCTGCCCGGCGATGTCCGGGAACCAGTGACGATCCTCGGCCGTCGGCGCTTCGCAGATGCGCTTGATGTCGCTCATCATCGCAAAGCCCAGCGCGTAGGGATTGATGCCAGAGTAATGCGGATGATCGAATGGCGGTTGCTGGATGACGCTGGTGTGCGATTGCAGGAACTCGATCATGAAGCCGTCGTTGACATAGCCTTCGTCGTACAGGCGGTTGAGCAGGGTGTAATGCCAGAACGTTGCATGACCTTCATTCATCACCTGCGTCTGGCGCTGCGGGTAGAAATATTGAGCAATTTTCCGAACAATGCGCACGATTTCGCGCTGCCAAGGTTCCAGCAGCGGCGCATTTTTCTCGATGAAGTACAGCAGATTTTCCTGCGGCTCGGCCGGGTAGCGCTTCGCCTGTTCGGCGGCGGTTTCGGCGGGCTTGACCGGGATGGTGCGCCACAGGTCGTTGATCTGCGATTGCCGATATTCTTCCCGGTCGTGCTGGCGCTGTTTTTCCTCGTGCAGCGACAGCGGAGCCGGATGCTTGTAGCGGTCCACCCCGTAGTTCATCAGCGCATGGCAGGAATCCAGGAACAGTTCCACGGTTTCTTCGCCATACCGCTCCTCACATTCGGCGATGTAATTCCGGGCGAACAGCAGATAGTCAATGATGGCGTCGGCGCTGGTCCAGGTACGGAACAGGTAGTTGCCCTTGAAGAAGGAATTGTGGCCGTAGGCGGCGTGGGCGATCACCAGCGCCTGCATCATGGCGGTGTTCTCTTCCATCAGGTAGGCGATGCACGGATCGGAGTTGATCACGATCTCATACGCCAGCCCCATTTGCCCGCGCCGGTAGTTCTTCTCGGTCAGCACGAACTGCTTGCCGTAGGACCAGTGTTTGTAACCGAGCGGCATTCCCACCGAGGAATAGGCGTCCATCATCTGCTCGGCGGTGATGATCTCGATCTGGTTCGGGTAGGTGTCCAGGCCAAAATCATTGCCGGCGATCTGGCCGATCACCTCGTTGTAACGCTCCAGCATCGGGAAGGTCCATTCGGACGACTCGGAGATTAGCCGCGATGAGTTCATGACACGCGCTTCCTGAACAGGTCCCGGAATACCGGGTAAATGTCGGCCGGCCCATCAATTTGCCGCATGGCGAAGTGCGGGTGAGCCGCCTTCACGTCCTCATACGCTTCCCACAGGCTTTGATGACGGTCCGGGGTAATTTCGATGTAGGCGTAATAGCGAACGAACGGCATGATCCGCTGCAAGAGAATGTCCCGACAGGCCGGCGAGTCGTGGTGCCAGTTGTCGCCGTCCGAAGCCTGGGCCACGTACAGGTTCCAACTGGAAATCGGATAGCGCTCGCGCATGATGTCGGCGGTTAGTTGCAGGGCGCTGGACACCACGGTGCCGCCGGTTTCCCGCGAATAGAAAAACTCCTGTTCGTCCACTTCCTTGGCCACGGTGTGGTGGCGAATGAACACGACCTCGATCTTCTCGTAGTTGCGCTTCAGGAACAGGTACAGCAGAGTGAAGAAGCGCTTGGCCAGGTCCTTGCGCGCCCGGTCCATCGAGCCGGACACGTCCATGATGCAGAACATCACCGCCTGGGTGGTCGGTTGCGGTTGCTTGACCCGGTTGGCGTAGCGCAGGTCGAAGGTATCAATGAATGGCACCGCCCGCGCTCGCGCCCGCAGGTGTTCGATTTCCTCGACCAACGCCTTGGCGCGAATTTCATCCACCGGCATTTCGGCCAGTAGCCGTTCCAGTGCCTCCTCGGCTTCGCGCAAGCGGCGGGTGTAGGGCGCCGCCAGCGCCAGCCGCCGCGCCAGCGCGCCCTTGAGCGAGCGCACCACGTCAATATTGGCCGGGTTGCCGGCGCTGCTGAAGCCGGCCCGCACCGATTTGAACTCGGTGGCCTTGGCCAACTGGGTGCGCACCAGATTCGGCAGTTCCAGATCCTCGAAGAACAGCTCCAGGAATTCTTCACGCGACAGTTCGAACACGAAATCGTCTTCGCCCTCGCCGCTGTTGCTGGCCTGACCGCCGCCGGCGCCGCCGCTCCCGCCACCACCGGGCGGCCGGGCGATCTGGTCACCAGTGACGAATTCCCGGTTCCCCGGATGAATGGCTTCGCGCCGCCCGCCCGGCCCGTGCCCGAACACCGGCTCGGACAGGTCGCGGGCGGGGATGTTGACCTTCTCGCCGTTGTCAATATCGGTGATGCTGCGGCCGTTCATGGACTCGGTCACGGCCTTCTTGATCTGGCTCTTGAAGCGCCGGATAAAGCGTTGGCGGTTGACCGAACTCTTGTTCTTGCCGTCCAGCCGCCGGTCGATGAACGTAGCCATCAGAGATTTCCTCCGCTCAGGATGCCTTGCGAACCCGCAGGTACCAGTCGGACAGCAGCCGCACCTGCTTGGCCGTGTAGCCCTTGGCGACCATCCGGTCCACGAACTCGGCGTGCTTCTTCTGCTCGTCGGCGCTGG
>CALMNY010000140.1 GCA_937872125.1 uncultured Candidatus Competibacteraceae bacterium
GGCTGGCGCAGCGCGCTGTGGGGAATCCAGTTCCGCTGTTTCAGCCGCTTGCGGTCGGCGTCCGCCGGCTGCTCGAACCCGCTCAGCGGCAATGCCGGCCGGGGCAGATAGCCGGCGGGCAGGGCGTCGGCGACGACTGCGAACGGCCGGTTATCCAGATAGCCATCGAGGAGTTCCCGCAACCGCGCCTCGCCCGCTTGATGGCGAATCGTCCAGCACAACTGCCCGAACAGGGTATCGCCGAGCGGCGGCGTGCCGAACGGCGAGAGCGGGCGAATCCGCAACGTGATCATGTCCATGACGGCGCTCCAAGTGGAGGATGGCTCAAGGCTGGGTCTGCTCCAGCCGGGCTTGCAGGCTGTCCCCATCGAGCGCCAGCTTGCGGAAGCGCAGCTTGCCGTAGCCGCGCGAGCCGGAACCGCCCAAACCGCCCAGTTCCAGCAGGCGCAGCCCAACCAGCACAGTATCGAGCAAGTCTTCGTCATCGTGGACCTTGAGGGTCAGTTGGAAGTCGAACACCGCGCTCGCCGGCACCCGTTCGGTATTGCGAGGGTGTTCGGCCACGCCGCGAATGCGGTCGATCATGTTTTCCATCTTGGTTTCGGTCAGCAGCAGATTCTTGTCGCGCATGGCGGTCACCCAGTCGCGAGTCAGCGCACAATCCCAGAACGCCAGTCGGGTCGGGCCGATTTCCGCCACCAGTTTCTCGTCCTGATTGCTGCCTTCAGGCGCTCCGCCGAACAGCTTGAGGATGGTTTTACCCTGAACGATTTGATCGCTGGCCAGCCGGCCGATATGGCCGAAACCCAGCGGCTTGCCGTCGGTGAACGCGACCACGCCGGCCCGCCATTCCAGCAGGCTGCGCATCTTGCCTTTGAGGCTGGAACCGGGAATGTAGGGTTCCTGGGTGATGGGATTCTTGATCACCGGGTTGTCGGTGCCGCCGATGTGCATTTCGGTGTTGCCACTGCCGATGTGCAGGCCGCTCAGTAACTCGATTTCACCGGTGATCTTGGCAATGCGGGTCAGTTTCATGTCGGACCTCCCTGGTTATTTGTCGGATGGGCGCAGTTCTTTGTAGAAACCCAGAAACGCCTCGAAAAACAGCTTGCAGAGACGCAAGGTATCGGGGTCTTTCACCTGCTTGAGGCTGTCGCCGATCAGTTTGACGAAGTTGGCATCCACCAGCCTGCGGCCCTTGGCATAAGCAACTTTGGCGTTGAGCATGAGAATGAAGGGCAGACATTCGGCGAAGCGCTCGGCCTTTTCCGCGTCCTGGTTGACCTTGGTTTCCCACAGGCAAAGTTCGTCGTAGAACTTGCGGACCTGGCTGGGCTTGTTGGCGTTGCGATTTTCGGCGATGGTTTCCGCCACCTGCCGGGCCACGCCGTTGAACAGATCGGCGTCCAGCGGCGCGAACACGATTTTGCTGGTCACGAGGGTCGGTTCGTCCCGGTTGCGGTCGCGATAATCGCCGCCGGAGCCGCCTCGGGAGTCGCGTGGCGCGGAACTCCGGGTGCTTACGGTTGCGGAAGGACGGTTTGGATTTCCATGACGAGGTTCTTGCATGGTGCAGTTCTCCCTTCAATCCCGTTGTTGGTAGAGGTAAGCGAAAAGGGCAATTCGGTAGGCGCCGGCGAATCGTTCGATGCCGCCGTTAGCAATTACGGCGGCGATCTCCTGTTGCCGGCGGCGGCGGGTGGCTTCATCCATACCTTTCTGCCGTTCCAGCAGCCGGCGAGTGCGATAGGCGAAACGGGAATGCCACAGCGCGTTCTCGGGGTTGATCTGCCGTTGACCGCGTTGGCCGGTGCGACCGGTACGCAGGTTTTCCGCCATGTCGCTCAGGTGCAGCAGCCCGTACAGATAGCCGGTGCTGAGCTTCAAATCGCGGGCCAGCCCTTGCAGCGCATCGCGGGATTGGAGCAAACCGGTGAAGGCGTTCCAGCCAACCGTCTGGCCGAAACAGCACACGGCGTTTTTGAGCGCCGGGGCCAGGGTCGAATCAAGGTCGTGACCCTTGGCCTGCTCCAGCGCGTCCTCGGCCAGTTCGCCCAACGCCCGGACCGGCAAACCCGGTTTGGTCATCGCCAGCCCCGCCGAAAACGTGATGCCGGGGTTACCGGCCACGTAACGCTGGAACTCGTCCCGCATCCGCGCCGCCAACTGGATTTGCGAACGCCACGGCCCGATCAGAAAGAAATCGTCGCCACCGGCGAACACCGTATAGGTATTACGGAAACCTGGCTCGCTCTGGCATAGCGCCGGCAGGTACACGGCGAAAAAGGCGTGGAGTTGCCGCGACAGCGCCGCCATGCGGGCGAACGTAGGCTCGCTCAAGCCCCGCTGAAAAATCGTCCCCAGGTTGTCCACATCGCCTTTCAGGGTCATCAAGGCTTCCACCCCGACCCAGCGTCCCCGCTCGTCCAACCACCGATCCTCGCAGGCCAGATGATTGAGGGTCTTCGGTTCGCCGGGATGTGGATCGAAATCGGCTTCGTTCCGAAGGCGGGCGTACTTGTCGCTTTCCCAGGCGTTCTCCTCTTCGAAACGCGGGATGAAGCCGTTGATGGCGCGGCGGGCGCAGCCGTTCCACAGCGGTTGTTCCAAGGCTTGCGGCATCGAAATATCCCAGCAGCGCCGCAGGTTACCGTCGCGCGCCTCCGGGCCGAACCAACCGGTTTCAGCGGCTTCGGCGGTGAAGCTGATGTGGTAGCCGAAGATCGGCGTCGCCAGGGACTTCAGCGCCTTGCCGCTCAGGGGTGCGCGGGTGATCAACAACCGGTCGCGATGGGTGAGATATTGACCGATAGCCATCTGATCGGCGGCCAGCGCGCTGACCCAGACGTCATCAGCGATCTGGCGAGTGGCCGGCGAACGGCCGTCCACCTGGCATTGACCGTGGGCGCTGAATTGCTCCAGATAGCCCTCGAACAACGGTGTGGGCGGATGATCGCCGCACAGATCGAAGCGGCGCAGCTTGATCTCCTCCAGCCGCTGGAACAGACGTTTGATCAAATCCGCGAATGGGCGCCGGCCGCTCGAACCTTTCAGGAAGTCGTTGCAGCAGGCCGGCTCCCAGGCCAGACCGATGCCCGACTGCCCCCAGGCGTGGGTCAGGAACCAGGCGTCCAGTTCTCGCTGCACCTCGGTCAGCTTCTGAGCCGTTTCCAAAGTGTTCGGGGCGACGATCAGGAACTTGCCAGCGGCGTTGATGATCTGGCTGGTCCCCGGCAGATCCAGCGCCTCCAGCACGCGCAACGCCGCGCATTCGCTCAGCAGTGACACGTAGCACGACCGGCCGCGCAGCAATTTGGCGGCGCGTTTCTGGGTTTCGCCGCCGGTGGCGAAGATGAAATCCTGAATACCGAAGCAATCACCCTGCACCAGCAACAGCTTCCGCTCGTTCCAGTCGGCGCGTTCGGCCAGGGCGCGGCGGACGGTTTCCGGATCATCGCCCCGGTCGTAGTGATAGCGCCAGAGTGCAACCGCCAGCGCCGCGACTGCCTTGGAATGGTCGTACAGCGACACATCGGGTTTGACGTTGAACGCCGTGGCCGAGGGAATGGCAGAGGCGTAGCAAGCCCACAAGGTCTCAAAATGATCGAGCCACGGCGGCAACGCATCCCGGTGTGCGGCAGGAATTTCGGTCAACGCCTGCTCGAACCTTTCCCACAGCCGGGCGTATTCCTGACGCGCACTGGTTTTGTCGTCATGCTCGTAGCCAGTGGCGGGAACTGGAAACAAAGTAGCTGGAGTCAGCGGTTCCAGCCGGTAACGATGCTGGAACACCGTCGGTTCTTTAGCGTCATCCAGCCGGATTTGCTCGAACAACGTCAGCAGGCGGGCGGTGTAGTGATTTTTCTTCGTGGAGGCTTGTTCGTCGGGCGCGGCGTTGTATTTCTCGAACTCGCTGCGCTCGAAACCGGACGCCACCCGGTCGGCGGTGGCGATCAGCCATTGCAGGTACGTTTCCGGGCGATGGTGACGAGCGGCGGCGTTGATCAGGGAATCATCAACGCGGGTTCCAAACGGGGCCGTTTCGATTTCTCCGCGAACATGGGGCAACCAGGGTTCGATGCGGTCGAAAGCCAGCGCGGTATAAGCCGCGTGTTTGTGAGAGAACCAGCCGCGATCATGCGGATGATGCTGATGATAGGGGCTGTACTGGTGGACGTTCTGTTCCAGTGTGGCCGAATCCACCGTCAGTTCGGCGCGTTCGGCGAACTTGCCCAGATCGTGCAGCAGACCAGCCAAAGCAACACGGCAGGAAGCGCGCAGTCGTTGTTCGGCATCATTTGGCGTTGCTAAGTCGTCCATCCGGTTTCTCCGGCATCAAGCAGAATGGAAAAGCAGTTATTTGAGGTGCGGTTATAGCACCTAACCATGATTATTGTCCGTATCGGCAAGCTTGCCAATGTATCACGCCTCACGCTCCCCGGAACTCAGCAGCACCACCGCCAACCGGCTCCAGCGTTCGAATCTTTCGTCGGCCCGCACGGCGGCAGTCTGCAGGAACCCGA
>CALMNY010000141.1 GCA_937872125.1 uncultured Candidatus Competibacteraceae bacterium
TCTGGTCATAGCGCATGCAGTCGTATTTCGGCAGGATGATGTGGACCTCGTTGCCGCGGATTTCCAGTTCCCGGGTCAGACCAAAGACTACATCCCCCAACCCGCCAACTTTCGCCACGGGGGCGCATTCAGGAGCAATCTGTACAATGTACATAAAAGTTCATCCTTTCTTATTGGGGATTCCAGCGCCGGACTACCCAGTCCGGGCCTCCCTCCCTCATCAAATTCGCGCCGCAGCCGCGCCGAGGTTCAACCGGGCAGATGGTCGCGGCTGGTGACCATAACAAATGCCTGACCTGGCCTTAAATCGTAGGAAAACGGCCGCGGGATATAGTCCAGGGTATATTCCGGCGACACATCCACGAGGGGCGCCCCCGCCTGAATGTAGGCACCGAGATTATCGGACTGGAAATATTGATGATTCCAGGGATCCTTGTTGAGCAGGATCAGCGCCTCATCGTGCGTTTTGGCCGACGCTTTCCACATCACCAGAATATTCGGATTCTGATAGGGCAGAATAGTGGTCGGACATTCTTCCTGGAAGAGCACGTACTGACGCTTGATGGCATTGACGCGGGCAATGAATTCGCACAGATCCGCATTCGGCTGTTCCCAGTCCTCAGGCCGGGTATTGACGACATGCAGGCGGCGGCGGAACCCGTATTCGAAGCCGATAGGGACCATCACGCCGGCGGAGAACAGGGCGGAAAACAGATAACGCTGCTTCATCGCCGCCACGTTGCCGTGAACTTCCTGGAACAACCGGTCGGTGTCATGGCTTTCCGGGAAGCTGATGGAGGGGGCGATATCGCGCACCAGTTGGTATTGCTCCATCAGCCAGGCGCCGTGGAAATCCCACCACTTGGAACTGTTGAATACGTAATCAAAACCGGCCTGAGCGGTCTGCTTGGTCTGATCCGCGGTGCAACCCAGGGTTTCGGCGGTGAACACCGTATCGGGATATTTTTGCCGGACATCGTGAATCAGCCGGCTCCAGGTGTTTCTGGGAATCTGATAAGCCGCGTCGCACCGGAAACCCTTGAAGCCCAGTCCCAGCAGATATTCGACAACTTTCAGGCAATAGCGATACAGGCCTTCCGGATCGGAGGTGTGCGGGTGATTGAACAGCGCCAGATCGCCCCACACTACCTTATGACCGTTTTCCATGCAGAAGGGATGGGCGACGTTGCCGTTTTCCTGGACGAACCATTCCGGATGCTGGCGCGTCAGTTCCGAGTCGAAGGCGCAATGATTGATGACCAGATCCACCATGACCTTGAGGCCAAGCTGTTCGGCCGTAGCGAGCGCCGCCTTGATCTGTTGTTCGGGCGAGAGCTTGGATTTTGCATCCACCAGCAGGGGATTGAGCTGGAAATAGTCCACGATGGAATACAAGCTGCCCGAATAGCCGGGCTTCTGAACGGGATTGATGAAAATCCAGTCGAAACCCATCTCGGCCGCCCGTTTAAAGTGTGGCTCCCAACTCCCGAACGGACCGGCCAGTAAGGGAAACAGGTTGTAAATCAGCATCGGCGACTCCCCTGGGTTCTGCATGTTGATGGCTCGGATGCGGCAGCGACTCGGGCGACCGATCACGGCGACTTTGAATACGGCATAAAGCGGATGGAAATCGTAGCACGAAACCGCTGGTTGCGGCAGTTCGCGCATGGGCTGAACGGCTGGCGCGACCGGTAGCCGGGCAACCGGCTTGTGGACGGAAAGTTCTTCGGCAAAATCACAGATCAATGGCAAACCAGGCGTGCGCCGGAGCAGGCTCCTTCGGGGTCGGCTTGGCCGGCGCCGGGAGCGATTGCGGGACGGTTTCCGCGGGAACTGGCGGGAGCGCAGCGGGGACGCTCAGGCATTCCTGCAGCAGGGCGTTGATGCCGTCAATGCACTTGCCGCATTCGATACCCACGCCAAAACGGATGCTCAGATCGCCGAAGCTGCGAGCGCCTTGTTCGACCGCCTGTCGGATTTGCAGGTCGGAAACCGATTTGCACGTGCATAAATACATAAACGCGATTCTCCGGTGACAGTTTGATCGAGGCAGTATAGAAGACTGTCCGCAAACGGTTTGGTTGCGAACCTGCGGCGCGCCTTGCACTGCCGCCGGCATCCGCTATCACGCCTTCAATCACTCCCCTTCAGGAAAAACCGCCATGACTACTGCACTTGTCTGGTTCCGCCGCGATTTGCGGCTGGCTGATAACCCCGCTCTGCATCGCGCCGCTTTCGAGCACCAGCAGGTGATTCCAATTTACCTTCACGCTCCCCAGGAGGAAGCGCCCTGGCCGCCCGGTGCGGCTTCGCACTGGTGGCTACATCACAGCCTGGCGGCGCTGGACCGCGCTTTGCAACAGCGCGGCTCGCGGCTGATCCTCCGCGCGGGCGCCAGCCTCGCGCTGCTGCGCGGTCTGATCCAGGAAACCGGCGCGACGGCGGTGTACTGGAACCGGTTGTACGAACCGGGGACCCGCGACCGCGACCGCGCCGTGAAAGCTGCGTTGCGCGCGGATGGCGTGGTTGCCGACAGCGGCCAGGCGGCGCTGCTGATCGAACCGTGGACTTTGTTGAAAGCGGATGAAACGCCTTATCAGGTCTTCACGCCGTTCTGGAAGGCCTGCCTGCAAAAACTGCCGCCCGCCGCGCCGCTGCCGGTTCCGCCGCTGCCCGCTCCAGAGTGCTGGCCGGATTCGCTGCCGCTGGCTGCGCTGGACCTGTTGCCGCGCCTTCGCTGGGACGACGGGCTGGTCGCCGCCTGGCAACCGGGCGAAACCGGCGCGCTGGCGCAACTGGACGGGTTTTGTGAAATGGCGCTGACCGGCTATGCCCAGTGGCGCGACTGGCCGGGCCGCGATGGCGTATCGCGGCTGTCACCCCATCTGCATTTTGGCGAACTCGGCCCCCGGCAAATCTGGGCGGCGGCGGCTGAGGCCACCCACGGCGATCCACTAGGCAACAAGGGTGCGGAAACTTTCCTGCGGGAAATCGGCTGGCGGGAGTTCGCCCATTACGTGCTTTATCACTGGCCGCATACCCCGGAGCAGCCCTTGCAGGAACGCTTCGCCGCCTACCCGTGGCGCGACGAGTACGCCGATTTGCTGCGCGCCTGGCAGCGCGGGAAAACCGGCTACCCCATGGTGGACGCTGGAATGCGGCAACTGTGGCGCACCGGCTGGATGCACAACCGGGTGCGGATGCTGGTTGCTTCGTTCCTGGTCAAGAACTGCCGCATTCCCTGGCAGGAAGGCGCCCGCTGGTTCTGGGACACGCTGGTGGACGCCGATCTGGCCAGCAACACCCTCGGCTGGCAATGGACCGCCGGCTGCGGCACCGACGCTGCGCCCTATTTCCGTATCTTCAATCCGATCCGCCAGGGCGAGCAGTTCGATCCGGACGGCGCCTATGTCCGCCGCTGGGTCCCGGAACTGGCGAAGTTGCCGGCGGCGGCGGTCCACCAACCCTGGACACAGCCGTCCACTGGCAGGGATTATCCCGCGCCGGTGGTGGATTTTGCCGCCAGCCGCGCCGAGGCGCTGGCCGGCTACGAGCGCGTCAAAGCGGGTTGAACGCGCCCGGCTTCGTCCTGTTCAGACTGCTTGCCGCCGATACGCCAGCGTCAGCAGGACGATCCCTACTGCGATCAGCGGCAACGACAAGATCTGGCCCATGGTGAGCCAGCCGAACGCGAGGTAACCGAGTTGCGGGTCCGGCTGGCGGACGAACTCCACCAGAAACCGGAACACGCCGTAGCTCAGCGCGAACACGCCCGATACGGCCATGGCCGGGCGCGGCTTGGCGGAAAACAGCCAGACGATCAGGAACAGCGCCACGCCTTCCAGTGCGGTCTGGTACAACTGTGAAGGATGGCGCGGCAAACCATCGCCGGTCTGGCGGAACACCATCCCCCAGGGCAGATCAGTTACCCGCCCCCACAGTTCGCCGTTGATGAAATTGCCGATCCGCCCAAAAAACAGCCCCGGTGGAATCAACGGCGCGACAAAATCCATAGTCGGCCAGAATCCTTTGTAGTGCTTGCGGGCGAACAGCACCATCGCCAGCAGCACGCCCAGAAACCCGCCGTGAAACGACATGCCGCCTTCCCAGACGCGGAACAGCGCCAGCGGGTCGCGCAGGAAATTACCGAAACTGTAGAACAGGATGTATCCAATCCGGCCGCCGAGGATGACGCCGAGGGCGATGTAGAACACCAGATCGTCCACCTGGGCGGCAGTCCAGCCGGAGTTGGGCCGGCTGGCGCGATAGCGGCCCAGCGCCCAGCCCGCCAGAAAACCCAGCAGATACATCAGGCCGTACCAGCGCACATGTAACGGTCCCAGGCTGAACGCTACCGGGTCAAAATCAGGATGAATCAGCATGAACTCTCCGTGAAAATTACG
>CALMNY010000142.1 GCA_937872125.1 uncultured Candidatus Competibacteraceae bacterium
ACCGCAAGCGCCGCATGTTCGAGTTGCTGGTCCAACTGGGCTTCAAGGAAATCGAGATCGGCTTTCCCGCCGCCTCGCAAACCGATTTCGATTTTGTCCGCGATCTGGTCGAGCATCGGCTGATTCCCGATGATGTCAGCATCCAGGTGCTCACCCAGTCGCGCGAACCGCTGATTCGCCGCAGCTTCGAGGCGGTGCGGGGCGTGAAAAAGGCCGTCGTTCATCTTTATAACTCCACCTCTCCGATCCAGCGCCAGGTGGTGTTCGGGCTGGACCAGGCTGGCATCGTGGACATCGCCGTTAGCGGCGCCCGCCTGATGCGCGAGATCGCCGCCGAGCATCCCGATACGGAATGGACCTTTGAATACTCGCCGGAAAGCTTTAGCGCCACCGAACTCGATTTCGCGCTGGAAGTCTGCGAGGCAGTGATCGAGGTTTGGCAGCCCACACCGGAACACAAGGTCATTCTCAACCTGCCGGCGACGGTGGAAATGGCTACGCCCAACGTTCACGCTGACCAGATCGAGTGGTTCTGCCGCCATCTGAAGCGGCGCGACTCGGTGGTGATCAGCGTCCATCCCCACAATGACCGGGGTACCGCCGTAGCTGCGGCTGAACTGGCCTTGCTGGCTGGGGCTGACCGGGTGGAAGGTACGTTGTTCGGCAACGGCGAGCGCACCGGCAATGTGGATATCGTGACCCTGGCGCTCAACCTGTTCACCCAGGGCATTGACCCTGGCCTCGACCTGTCCGATATCAACGCGGTGGTGCGCGCCGCTGAATATTGCAACCAGTTGCCGGTGCATCCGCGCCATCCCTATGCGGGCGAACTGGTGTTCACCGCCTTTTCCGGCTCGCATCAGGACGCGATCAAGAAGGGGCTGGCCGCCAACGCGGGCAGCGCGGTCTGGGATGTGCCGTATCTGCCCATTGACCCGACCGATGTAGGCCGCACCTACGAGGCGGTGATTCGGGTCAACAGCCAGTCCGGCAAGGGTGGCATCGCCTATCTGCTGGAGAAGGACTACGGGTTACGGTTGCCCCGCCGCCTGCAGATCGAGTTCAGCCAGGTGGTGCAGGCTATCGCCGACGCCACCGGCAAGGAACTGACCTCAGCCGACATCTGGGGGGCGTTTGAGGCCGAATACTTACAACCGGATAGCCCTTTCCGCTTCGTCGAGCATCGCACCATTCCCGATAGCCACGCCAGTGGGGTGCGCAAGCTGACTGCCACGATCCGCGAGCGTGGGCGGGAACGGCTGATTTCCGGCAAGGGCAACGGTCCCATTGATGCGTTTACCGACGCCCTGAATCGGTATTGCGGACTGGACGTGCGGGTGGTGGATTATCACGAGCACGCCATCGGCGCCGGCGCTAACGCCACTGCCGTATCCTATGTCGAAGTGCGCATGGACGGCGAACCGGCTACACGATTCGGCGTGGGCATTGACAGCAACATTGTGACCGCCTCGCTGAATGCGGTGATCAGCGCCTTGAACCGGGCGCTGCGCCAGGCGACGAACCTGGCGGAACAGGGCGAGCAACCGCGCCGAATCGTTGGCGTGGGCGGTTAAGGGGCGCTGAAAAAAGGGGTAGTGCGAACGCCAGTTCGCCCACCCCCAATCCATGCGCTTCCCGCTGATGATGAAAGCGTGTTGCGAACCTTGATCCCCTTGCCGTTTAATCCATTATTCTCACCGGATCGGTAAATGGTGGCGGTTGCATGGTTACCACGGCAAAAAATGCGCATGAGTTCCTTTGCTTTAACTAAATGGTTCTCTTGCTATTTTTTAATCAGATTTGGGTCATTCGGTCCATCATGGCCGTTTGAGCCGATCCAGTTTGAACCCGCGCGCCATCCCGAAATCATGGGAAAAGCACAGGAGCCTTTCTGGAGCGGCCCGGCGCCCTGGCCGGCGGCCCGGGCGCACCATGGCCGCGCGCCGCTGTGGCCTTCAGGGCATCTGCTGGATGCCCGCCAACCGCCAGCCATCCTGGTTGGTGCGTGACTTGACCAGGTGCCAGACCTCATCGAACGATTCGGCCGGGCCGTTATCCTCGCGGATCAAACCGCGATAGCGGATACTGACCACATCCCGCGCTGCTTCTTCGATGACTTCGAGCACTTCAGCATTGATCTCGACGACATCGGTTTGCTGCGTCGTATTCCCGCGTCCGAGAAGGCTGGTCTTCAGTTCAGCGAACATTTCGGGCGTTGTGAACTCGCGCAGGTCATCGAGGTTGCCCGTATCGTTGGCGGCCTGGAGCCGGATGAAATTCACCTTGGCCTGGCGCACGAAGCCGGCGACATCGAAATTTGCCGGGATGCGGGCATTAAAAACAGGTGCGGCGCCAGCAGAACCGGCATCGCCCGGAACGGCGTCAGCGCCGGAGACCGGCATAGCCCCACTCGCATAGCTGTGGGATGCTGCGCCAGAGGCAGGACCCGCAGCCGCATAGTGCATGCCGCCTGCTCCCGCCATAACCGGTTGCTGGGTCGCTGCCCGGCGTCGCATGATCCACCCGACCACGGCCAGAACCACCACGCCGAGCAGGATGATCATCATGATGGAGGCGAATTCCTCACCAAACCCCAAATAGGATGCCAGTGCAGCCAGACCCAGGCCAGCGGCCAGACCGGCGATCGGTCCCATCCACGAGCGCTTGGCTGGGGTCTGCGGGGTCGCGGCCGCTGCGGATGGGGTAGTCGGGGTTTGGGCTGGCGCCGCGCCAGGGGCCTTGTCCGGTGTGTCCATATTTCGTTGCATACCGGAGGATGCGCCACCACCCACCCGCTTGGCGGCTTCCGCATCCATCACCGTTAACCAGAGGCCAAGGCTCAAAACAGCAGCCAGCAAAGAAAGTATTTTCATCGGGGGCTCCCTAAAACCGAAATAAGGTTGAATGTCTGAAAACATGAAGACTCGTCAACAAACGAAAGATTCAATATGAACGAATCGACCGTTAGGAAAATCTGCCCGATATGGGTAATTCAGCATCCTGCGCTACGATTCTGGGGTAGGGGTTTGGCTTCGGCCCGGTTCAGCGTGGGGGCCGCTGGGTGACGACCGTATTATTGAGACTGGCGGCGATATATGCTTGCGCTTTATTTTGCAACTCATTGATAGATTTTAAGAAAAAATATGACGTGATTGCCCTGAAAAACGGTCGGAGGCTTCAACCACTGGGCGCACTCTGGCACAATAACCATTTTTTGCACCGTATAAAAATTCCATGCAGATTGGCCCCTACGCCGTTTATCCACCGGTGGTTCTGGCCCCGATGACCGGTGTCAGCGACCGCCCATTCCGGCGTTTGTGTCGGCGGCTGGGCGCAGGGCTGGCGATTTCGGAAATGATCATCGCTGATATCAGGCTCCGGGACAGCCGCAAGACCCGGTTGCGCCTGGACCATGCCGGCGATCCAGAACCGCGCTGCGTGCAGATTCTCGGCGCTGACCCACGCGCCATGGCTGAGGCCGCTCGCTGGAATGTCGAACAGGGGGCGCAACTCATTGATATCAATATGGGTTGTCCCGCCAAGAAAGTTTGTGGGGCACAGGCGGGCGCGGCGCTATTGCGCGATGAAACGCGGGTCGGCCGCATTCTGGAGGCGGTGGTTGGGGCGGTTCCGGTTCCGGTCACGCTTAAAATTCGTACCGGTTGGGATCCCGCCCACCGTAATGGTGTCGCCATCGCCCGCATCGCGGAACAGGCGGGCGTCCAGGCGCTGACGGTCCATGGCCGCACCCGCGCTTGCGGGTTTCATGGCCCGGTGGATTACGCCAGTATCCATGACATCAAATGCGCACTTTCGATCCCGGTGATCGCGAATGGCGATATTCGCAGCCCCGAGCAAGCGCGTTCTGTGCTGGATTACACGGGCGCAGACGCAGTAATGATTGGTCGCGGTGCTCAGGGGCAGCCCTGGATTTTCCACGAGATTGCCCATTTTCTGGTCGCTGGCGAGCACCGGCCGCCGCCGACACTGGCTGAAATCAGCGAGTGGGTCATGGATCATCTCGACAGCTTGTATCGTTGCTACGGCTCGACAGCCGGAGTGCGCATCGCCCGCAAGCATCTGGCCTGGTACAGCCGATTCTGGCCAGAGGGCGCTTCATTTCGGATACAGGTGAATTCAGTTGATCAGGCCTGTGAACAACAAAGAATGACTCTTGCTTTCTTCAAGCATTTGGCCAACCAGGGGAGCATCTGGCCGCATGAGCACCCAACATCCTGAACTTCCGGTTGATCTGTTGCCCGCTACCCCGCTGCGCGACCACGTTGCCGAAACCCTGCGCATCTATTTTCACAATCTGGGCGGCCAGGCGCCGAGCAACCTGTATGATCTGGTGCTGCGCGAGGTGGAGCCGCCGCTGTTGGACATCGTGATGAAGTTCACCC
>CALMNY010000143.1 GCA_937872125.1 uncultured Candidatus Competibacteraceae bacterium
GGTTCCACCCGGCTGTCTTAATGCACTTCAGATTAGCGGTGCGATTATGGCGATCCTGTTCCTGGAGCCGGAAAGCCCCGACTATCTGGCGATCCAGAACGCCATGCTGGATGGTGAGTGGCAATGCCTGTACCGCCTGGTGCATGAAACTGAGGCGCTGGCCGCGCTGCGCGAGATTTGGGAACGCCAGCCCGACGCCGCCACGACGCACGATCTGCTGAACCGCCTCATCCTGGCGCAACCCGCCGCCGAGGAACGTCAGCAACCGCTGGACCATCGGATTCAGCGGGTGATCCGGCTGATGAAGGAAGATCTGACCCACAGCTACTCGATGACCGAACTGGCCGAATACGTGAATCTGTCGCCGACCCGGCTGGTGCATCTGTTCAAGGAAGAGGTCGGCGTCCCGATCCGCCGGTTCCGGCAATGGCACCGAATGCGGGTGGTCGCGGCGCTGGTCGCCAAGGGCGACACGCTTACCGATGCCGCGCTGGGGGCGGGCTTCGCCGATTCTTCCCATTTCAGCCGGGCGTTTCGCAACATGTTCGGCATCACGCCCTCTTCGGTGTTTGGCCGCGCCGCCAACGTCCAGATTGTGATCGCCTGACGCGCCGTGCCCATGCTCGCGCTGATTGATAGCCACACCCATTTTGACGACGCCAGTTTCGACGCCGACCGGGACACCGCCTACCAACGGGCGCGCGCTGCCGGGGTGGAGGCGCAGGTGCTGGCGGCGGTCAGCGCCCGGCTGTGGCCAAAACTCAAGGCCGTAGTGGCGCATTATCCGGGGCTGTATCCCTGCTATGGTCTGCATCCCGCCTGGCTGGCCGAGCATCGCCCGGAGCACCTCGACGACCTGGCCAACTGGCTGACGCGGGAACGACCGGTGGCCATCGGCGAGTGCGGACTGGATGGCTATTTGCCGGAACTTGACCCTGACTTGCAGGCCGAGTACTTCGTCGAGCAGTTACGGCTGGCCCGCCGCCACGATCTGCCCGTAGTGATTCATGCCCGCCACGCGGTGGATCAGGTCATCAAGCAGGTGCGGCGGTTCGCTGGCGTGCGCGGCATGGTGCACAGTTTCTCCGGCAGCGTGGATCAGGCCCGGCGGCTGCTGGACCTGGGCCTCCTGCTCAGTTTCGGCGGGCCGCTGACCTACCCGAAGGCGACGCGGCTGCGTGGCCTGATAAAAATTCTGCCGCTGGACAGGTTCCTGCTGGAAACCGACGCGCCTGATCAGCCTCTGAGCACCCATCCCGGCCAGCGCAACGAGCCGGCCTGTCTGGCGGAGGTGCTGGCCTGCGTCGCCGAGTTGCGCCACGCCGATCCGGCGGAAATCGCTGCCGCCACCACTGAAAACGCCCGCCGGCTATTCCGACTGCCCGATGATGTCGCATCCGCACGCCCGGACTGAAATTCTGATTGGGGCCGAAGGCTTGGCCCGGTTGCGGGCGGCGCATGTACTGGTCGCCGGGCTGGGTGGGGTCGGCGGTTATGCCGCCGAGGCGCTGGGCCGGGCCGGTATCGGCCGGCTGACCCTGCTGGACCACGATGTCGTCTCTCCGTCCAATCTCAACCGGCAACTGTTGGCGCTGCATTCGACGCTGGGCCGACCCAAGGTCGAGGTCATGGCCGAGCGGTTGCGCGACATTGATCCAGCCATCGAACTGACGCTGATCGGGGAATTTCTGCAGGCGGATATGGCGGAGGCGCTGGTGGCCCCCCTCTCCCCCAGCCCCTCTCCCACCAGGGGAGAGGGGAGTAAACCCACTTATGACTTTGTCGCTGACTGTATTGACAGCATCGCCTGCAAGGCGGCGCTGGTGGCGGCCTGTCATCGCCATGGCGTGCCGGTGATTTCGGCGCTGGGCGCGGGGAATTGCCTGGACGTCAGTCGGGTGCAGGTGGCGCAATTGAATCAGACCCAGATGTGCCCGCTGGCCCGCGAGTTGCGGCGGAAGCTGCGGGAACTGGGCGCGCCACTGAATTACCCGGTGATCTACAGCGACGAACCGCGCCGCCCTCCCCTGCCCCATCAACCGGTCGGCGGCGACACGCCGGGCCGGCCCCGCGCGGTGAACGGCACGATTTCCTACCTGCCGGCGTTGTTTGGGGTCATGCTGGCGGGAGTCGTCATCCACCGGCTGTTGGGCGACTGCGGCGGTACTTGAACATTCGATCTGTCCTCAGCCAGGGGGCGCGGCGATCTGGCGGGCGAACTGCCCCAGATAGCGCAACCCCTGAATCGCCCGGCTGCCATACCACGAGGTCATTTCCCCATCAATCCGCCGCAACTTTCCTGGTGGGCAGGCGTACTCCTGGGCGAACGTTGCCAAATCCGCCGGCTGGAAGCGATACGGCTCGCTGCTGAACAGGATCAGATCGGCGGCATCCAGCAACGAGCGATCCATTTCCAACGTCGGATAGCGCGCCTCTGATTCCACCGGCAGCGTGTCCCATCCCACCAGCGCCAACATGCGAGAGATATAGGTCTCGCGGCTGATACCCATCCACGGCTGGCGCCAGATCAAATACAGCACTTGGCGCCGGGGCCAGGCGATTTGCCGGAGTTCCGTCAATGCTCGGTCGAACTCCGCTACCAGCATTTCCGCCTCCGCCGCGCGGTTGAAAACGCCGCCGATAAGCCGATACAGCGGAATATTGTCTTCCGGAGCCAGCGGATGGGTGACGATCACGTGCAGTCCATCAGCCATCAGCCGTTCCGCCAGTTCGCGCGGGTTTTCGTCCACGTTGACAATGACATGGGTAGGTTGCAAAGCCCGCAGCCTGGCCTGATTCACCTTCTTGGTTCCCCCGACGCTGGGGATGGCGGCGACTGCGGGCTGGGGATGAATGCAGTAGTGGGTGCGCCCCACCACCTGATCCCCCAGCCCCAAAGCCAACAAAAGTTCAGTCATGCTGGGCACCAGTGAAACGATGCGGGCGGGCGAAACAGCGGGTACGTGGCGAACGCCCAGGGCATCGGTTAAGGCGTCCGCCGCCGGTCTATGTGCACCTGCGCCGCTTCGGTGCAGGTGCAGGTCAGGATGCGTGCGGGTCAATTTAGAGGCTGTCCAAAAATTGAATATCATTAAACCAATGAGTTATGTGTAGGAGCGGCCTTGGCCGCGATTGCTGGCCCTCCTATCGTGGCCAAGGCCGCTCCTACAATCAACACGTTGGTGTTTGGACAGCTTCTGATAGACCAGGCAAAAGCAGAGCATTGCCCGAACTACCGCTCTACCGTTCCCGGGGTCGCGGATGAGGGTTCTTCCAGCAATTTCATCACCGGCCGATCCCAGGAGCCGGTCAGCGCATAATGATACTGGGTGGCGCGTTCGATGCCTTTTTGCAGCAGCCGTTCGGCCAATAAAACCGCCGCGCCGACCGCCGGTCCGCCGGCCAGCACTCCCGCCACCGGCAACGCACCGCCAAGCCGGGGAATCACCGTGATGCGTTGATCGTAATCGCGCTCCTTCAGATGGGTTCGACCCCTGATCTCAATCCGCGCCGCCGGGGCTTCGATGGTGAGATCGTCGGTGTAAGCCTGCCCGTGTCTAAAAGCGAATTCACCGGCAATCCGGTCGAAGCTCATGCCGGGTTGCACCAGGTCGCTGAAGTCGAGCGTGAGGCGGCGCAGAAGATTTTGCACGTTGAACAGGCCCACCATGCGTCCCATGCCGGGGTCTACATCCAGCAACTGACCGGGTCCGACCTGAAGCTTCAGCGTTCCTTCCAGCCGTTCCAGGGCGAATTCAGACGGCGCCCCCGCCCACTCGACCGCCAGTTCCGCCTCGGTCTCGCCGCGAGCGATGCCGACCCCCGCATAACCGAAGGCGGACAAAGTTTCGCCCAGCGCCGGACTGCGCAACACCGCTTGCAGGCGGGACCTCGAACCACTGCTGGTCTGCCACCAGTCGCCGATGGCGGTAATGCGCTGCCGTTCGGATTCCAGGTTAAATTCGCTAAGCCGGATGCCGTCTAGCTGCGGCATGGCCACCAGCCGCAACCGGCCCAGTTCCGCCTCATCCCAGCGCAGATCGCTTGCAGTCAGCACCAACGGCGGCAAGCGGCGCAGATCGGTCACCGGGGTCTCGGCGTTCGGGGAACTGGCGGGCACAGATTCCACCGCGCGGCGCAGATGAAGTCGCCGCAACGCGGCGTTGATCGGTCGCTCCGGGCTGGGTTGATCCGGCACGGTCACGCGCCCGGCCAGCGCCTCGCCCGCAAAATCCAGCCGCCATTCATCATCCTGGCGCACCGCGTCCAACGTAACGCCGGCAACCGTCTGTTGACCCAGCGCCAATTCGCCGATCCGGGCATCGAGGCGACGTAACCTGCGCCACAGCCCGGCGGCATCCTCCGAGGGCGCGGGAAATCCAGCTATTTCCCAGCGGGGCAAGTCCGCAACGACCGCCAGTCCCGGCGCTTCCGGCAGCTTCGCCGCGCCGGCGTTGAGGCGCAACTCGCCGCGCGTCAGCCGGGGATCGCGGCGAAAATCCGCCAGTTCCAGCACCGCCCGCGCTTTCTCACCATAGTTCAGCGTCAAATTCAACATATCGGGCGCACGGGGATGCAGGCTGATTTGCAGCGGGCGGGATTCGCCGGCGGCTTTGCCCAACGGCGCGGGCCACCGCACCGCCACCCCGCGCAGATCCGAGTTCAATTCCAGCTTGAACGGGGGAGAATCGTCCCGCCGCTCACGGCGGTGGGTAGGAACCGTCAATACCGCATCCCAATGGCTCTTGCCGCTGACTGTGCGTTCCAGCGCCTTCGCCATGGGTTCCCCCAGCAGCGCGCGCAATCCTGGGCGACCTCGCAACCGCGCCCGGAGATCACGGCGGTCTGCGCGACCGACCAGGTCCAGATCGAGGCGGACCGGTTCGCCGCGCAACCGGGTTTGCAAGTCCCGGGCTTCCAGGCCGGCCTCGGTGAAATTGACTTCGCCGTGCAGCCGGTCGAGCTCCAGATTCCAGGCTGGCAGCGTGACATTGTTATCCAGCAATCCCACTTGTCCACGCACCTGATTGGGACGGGGGTCCAGCGGAATCGTGAGGTCGAGATCCAGCGTATTCGCACCGCCGATCCGCAGTTCCGGCAGATCCTCGCCCAGGTCCTGACCGACCGGGCTGGCCTGGAACGCCCGCCACAGGCTGGCGCCCGGCCCCTTGACGCTACCCTTGACCCGCACCACGGCTTTATCGAGATCCTCGATCCGGGCAGTCGCCTCTTCCACCTCCGCATCGAGCAGGCGGCCTGCATCAATGTCCACCTGCAAACCGCGATTGCGAAATCGTACCGTCCCGCGTACTGCCTCCAGGCGCGGCCAGCCAGGCGCGTAATCCAGCACCGCGCCCTCGATCTGGAAGTGGGTTTCAAACAGACCTTCACCCCGATCGAATGGGAACGCAGGCGCCGGGCCGCGCAATACCCCTTCCCCCGCCGGGATCTGACCGCCCACCAGCGCCCGATCCAGCCAGGCGACGCCATCAGGCGGAATCACCGTCACCGGCAGATAACGCCGCGCCGCGCTGATCTTCACGTCACGGTAGCGGGCGTGTACATCCAGCACCGGCGCACCGCTGGCGGGGATCGTCACATCGCCCCAGACCCGCGCCTTCAGATCGGCGTTGGCGAACTCCAACCCGGCGCTGGTCAGCCGCCATCCATCCCCCGCTCGCGTCCAGTTCACGGTCCCGGTCAGGGTATCAAGCGTGACCGGCGCGCGCAGCAGACCGGCGGTATCCACCCGTATCTTGCGGCTGTCGAGCACGATGCGGCCCTGATCAGAGGTGAGTTCCAGGGTTCCGGTTAACGGATCGAATCCTGGCAGGTCGTGCGCTGGCCGAAACGCGGCCTCGCGCAATGACGCGGTAATGGCGTAAGACCCGGCGGCGGCGGTCTGGACCGTCAGTTCCGGCAGTTCGCCCCGGGGCGCAAGCGCCGCGAGCCACTGGCGGGCGGGTTCGTCCAGCCATAGCAAACCCCAGACCGCCATATCCTGAATGCGCAGACCCTGAATCCGTCCTTGCCACTGGTCGCCACGCCGGTTCCACTCGAACGAATGCGACTGGCCAGCGCGCACCTCCAGAGTGCCTCGCCAGGATTCCGGATCGGTCCCAGGGCGCTCGACGCTTAACTGCAAGCGGTCGCCGAGTTCAGCGGGCGGGTCGGCGCTAAACGCCAGGCGCTGGCCAGGCCCGGTATCCCGCACCTGAAAATAGGGATGCAGCATATTCAGCACGCCACCATCGCGGCGGCGCACAGTGAGCCGGTCGCCCAGAATATCCAGCCGCCCCACGGTAAACAGCCAGCGGGCGACCTCGGGCAGGGAAGGCGCGGATTCAGGGGGGCTGGCCTCGGCTCGCAAGCGCGGTATGCCATCTATCCCCTGTTCCAGCGTCAGACTCACACCTTCCAGCCGGATGTGGTTGAAGACCGGCCGCTGCTCCCGCAGCGAGCGCCACAGGTCCAGGGACGCCGCCGCCCGCTGGAACCCGATCAGCGCCGCGCCGGTGGCGGGATCGTGCAAACTGACCCCTTGCAACCGCAGCCCCAGCCGCCAGCCGTCGCGCTCGGCGGCGACCGCCTCGATCTGCGCCGGCGCGCGCAGATAATCACCCAGCGCCGCCGCCAGCGCACTACGATACTCATTCAGGCGCGGCAGCAACCACCATTGCCCAAATCCCGCCGCCAGCAACGCCGGCAACAGCAGGGCCAGCGCCAGCCAGCGAGTCCAGCGGAAAGTGCGGCGGGCGGCGCCCAGCCAGCGGCGGTTCACATCAACACCACGTCGTATTGTTCGCGGGGATAGAGCGCTTCGGCCTGGAACTTGATGGGAATGCCGATGAAGGCTTCCAGTTGCGCCACGCTGGTAGATTCCTGATCCAGCATGGCGTCCACCACATCCGGCGCGGCCAGCACCACGAACTGGCGCGGTGAATACTGGCGGGCCTCGCGCAGCAGTTCGCGGAAGATTTCATAGCATACCGTTTCGGCGGTCTTGATCGAACCGCGCCCGTCGCACAGCGGACACGGCTCGCACAAAATCTGCTCCAGGCTCTCGCGGGTGCGCTTGCGGGTCATCTCCACCAGTCCCAGCGGCGAGACCTGTGAGATATGACTCTTGGCGCGGTCCTTCTCCAAATGCTTCTCCAGCGCCCGCAGCACCGCCTGCCGGTGCTCCTCGCTCGCCATGTCAATGAAATCGAGAATGATGATCCCGCCCAGATTGCGCAGTCGCAGTTGCCGGGCGATGGCGGCGGAGGCTTCCAGGTTGGTCTTGAAAATGGTCTCTTCCAGATTGCGATGCCCGACATAGGCCCCGGTATTGACATCAATCGTGGTCATCGCCTCGGTCTGATCCACGACCAGATAGCCGCCGGATTTGAGCAGGACCTTCTTGCCCAGCGCCCGCTGAATTTCGTCCTCGATGCCATACAGCTCGAAAATCGGCCGCTCGCCGGGATAATGTTCCAGGCGCGGCACCATCTCCGGCACGAACTTGTCGGCGAACGCCAGCATCCGCTGGCAAGTCTCGCGCGAATCAATGCGGACCTTCTCCACGCTGTCGCCGACGAAATCGCGCACCACCCGCAACACCAGCGGCAAATCCTCGTACAGGGCGCCG
>CALMNY010000144.1 GCA_937872125.1 uncultured Candidatus Competibacteraceae bacterium
GATCAGCCAGCCGCACGCCACCGACACCGGCCCGGAACGTTCGACCCGACTGGCGCGCACGGTCACCAGCCTGAGCCCGCCCGAACCGATCCCGGTCGCTGAAGCCGAGAGCCTGCTGGGCCATGGCCGGGAAAATATCCTGCTGGAAGAAGTGATCACCCGCTACGAACAGGCCGCCCAGCAGGCCGCCATCGTCGTGGTTGAGGGCCTGGTGGACACCGAGGAGCAACCCTACGGCACCCACCTCAACGCCCGCATGGCGCAAAGCCTGGACGCCAAGGTCATCATCGTCGCCGCGCCGGGCCACGACACGCCGCGCCAGGTCGCCGAAGCCGTAGAAGTGGTGGCCCGCTCCTACGGCGGCATCCATCACGAACGGCTATTGGGCTGCATTATCAACTTGCTGGATGCGCCGGTGGACCCGGCTGGCCACATCCGCTTTGATTTCAGCCGCGCCGAAAACGGTTCCAGCGTCAGCCACGAGGCCGAATTCCGGGCTGAATGCCCTCGCTATTGGCCGGAAAACTTCAAGTTGCTGGGCTGTATCCCCTGGCGGCGCGAGCTGATCGCGCCGCGAGTGCGGGACATCATGCATATGATTGACGCCCAGGTGCTCAATGAGGGACAACTGGACCGGCGCGTCACCCACGTGGCGCTGGGCGCCCGCACCCTGGCCAACAGTTGCCAGGATCTGCGGCCCGGCGCCATGGTGATCGCCCCTGGCGACCGCGATGATCTGCTGCTGGCGGTGTGCATGGCGGCGATGAGCGGCATCCCCGTTGCAGCCATCCTGTTGACCGGTGGCCTCAAGCCCGACCCGCGCCTCTGGAAGCTGTGCGGGCCAGCGCTCGACGCCGGTCTGCCGGTGCTGACCATTTCCTACTCCACCATGCAATCGGTGCTGTACCTGCCCTACATCAATCTGGAAGTACCGATTGACGACCGAGACCGCATTCAGCGGGCTACCGAATCGGTGGCCTCGCACATCAGCCTGGACTGGAAGGAACCGTTATTGGCTACGCTGGTCGAGCGCCGGCTCAGCCCACCGGCGTTCCGGCACATGCTGGTGGAGCGCGCCCGCCGCGCCAACAAGCGGATCATCCTGCCCGAGGGCAACGAACCACGCACCATCGAAGCGGCGATCATCTGCCACCAGCGCGGCATTGCCCGCTGCGTGCTGATGGGTGACGCCGGACGCATGCACCGACTGTCGGCCCGCCGGGGCATGACCATTCCTGCGGACATCGAGATCATTGATCCCACCCAGGTTGACCGCCGCTATATTGACGCCATGGTCGCTCTCCGCCAGGGCAAGGGCCTGACGCCAGGACTGGCTGAGGAGCAGTTGCACGACCCGGTGGCGCTGGGCACCATGATGCTGTACCTGGGCGAGGTAGATGGGCTGGTGTCCGGTGCGGTGCATACCACCGCCAACACCATCCGCCCAGCTCTGCAACTGATCAAGACTGCGCCCGGCGTGCGGCTGGTCTCGTCCATCTTCTTTATGTGCCTGCCGGAACAGGTGCTCGTGTACGGCGACTGCGCCATCAACATCAGCCCCAGCGCCGACGAGCTGGCGGACATCGCGATTCAGAGCGCCGAATCGGCCCAGGCGTTCGGGATCACGCCGCGTGTGGCGATGCTGAGCTACAGCACTGGCGCCTCCGGCAGCGGCAACGATGTGGAAAAGGTCAAGGAAGCGACCCGCCTCGCCCGCGAACGGCGGCCCGATCTGCTGGTGGACGGACCCTTGCAGTACGACGCGGCGACGATCAAGGAGGTGGCGCAGAGCAAGGCACCGGATAGCCGGGTGGCGGGCCGGGCCACGGTGTTCATCTTTCCGGATCTGAATACCGGCAACACCACCTACAAGGCGGTGCAGCGCAGCGCCGAGGTCATCAGCATCGGTCCGATGCTGCAAGGGCTGAACAAGCCGGTCAATGATCTGTCGCGCGGGGCGCTGGTGGAAGACATCGTGTTCACCGTCGCCCTGACGGCGATTCAGGCCGAGCAGGCCCAGGAGCGGGAACGCAGCGCGCGCTGATCAGATCCGCTCGAAGGTTTCTACCCGCGCCGGCGGCAGATTGCTCCAGACGATCTTGCTGGACAGCCGCCGGAAGCCGGGTAACAACCGGGGGTGGGTGCCGCGCAAATCATAGGTGAACTGCACCAGTCGGCCTCCCGAGTCAAGCAGGGTTTCGAACTGCTGAACGACAGCCCGGGTGGTGGCCGGATGCAAAGAACGCAGCGGCAGGCTGGACACGATGCTGCTCAAACAGGGGTGCGGGTGACCGAGCAAATGCCCCAGTTGCGCGGCGTCGCCCTGGATGACGCGCAGTTGCGGAAACCGCTGGCGCAGATGATGGGCCAGCGTCGGCGAACGCTCTACCACCACCAGTTTCCAGGGGAGCACACCATGTTTGAGCAAGGCGGCGGTGACTGCGCCGGTCCCTCCGCCCAGTTCGATCACCAGACCGTCCCGTTCCAGCGGCACGCGCGCCGCCATACCGCTCGCCAGCGCAGGTGCGCTGGGGCAGGCGGCGCCCATGGCCCGGGGATTGGCCCAGATTTCCCGGGTGAACAGGGCCAGCGACGCAGCGCCAGGATTTTGCAGCAAAACCTTAACCAAACGTTTCATATCCTACCTGATCATGAAACCCGATAACCCGTGGCGATGGAGCAACCGCAGGCAGAGATCATCATTCATCCTGGAACATGACGAGTAACGGTCCGGGATGCCGGCGGCGGGCAAACGGCAGATGCCGCAGAAGAAGCCCGCAACGCCGTGGGGCGAGATGCAACCGCCGGCTTGGCCTGCTCAGGCCGTGCGCAACTGTTCCTGTTCGGCTTCAAACAGCACCGAGGCGACCTGATGCAGCCCCTCTTCCTCGGCGATTTCAGAGATTTCCTCCCACGAGGCCCCGCGATCAATGGCGGCGGCGGTCTTGCTGCCCGCCGGTAGTTCCTTGCGGACGTCGTGGAGGAATGAGTCGGTTGCTTCAGCAGGATCCTCGACCGGCGCTGGCCCTTCCCGTAAGGCTTCCTGTTCGGCCTCGAACAGCACCGCAGCCAGCTTGTGCAACCCCTCTTCCTCGGCCAGTTCGGAGATCTCCTCCAGACTGGCGCCTCGGTCGATGGCCGCGGCGGTCTGACTGTGATCAGGCAGATCGTCCCGGAAGGCCCGAAGCATTTGGTCGATGTT